>JAJNDL010000287.1 GCA_021156385.1 Moraxellaceae bacterium
CGCCTTGCCGTCGTGCTGCACCACAGCCGCAGCCGCGAGCCGCTGCCGGACATCCGCCTCGAGTGCGGAGAGATGAAGTACGAGCTGCGTTTTCCGGAAGGCTGGCTGGCAAGGCATCCGCTGACGCGGGAAGACCTGGCAACGGAGGCCGAGAGTTTTGCAGCACTGGGCATGCGCCTCGTCACCAGCGAATACTGACTCCGCCGTCTCAGTGCAGCGTGATGCGCTCCAGCAGAACCTGCTGCGCCATTTTCTCCCGGCCGGGATCGCAGACGTTGTGCTGGTAGCTGCCGTCGGCCTGCAGCAGCCAGCTCTGGCGATTGTCGGCGAGATAGGTGAGCAGGGCATCCTGCTTCACGCGCCGCATCAGCTCGGGATCGGTGACGGGAAAGCAGGTCTCGATGCGAAAGAACATGTTGCGGTCCATCCAGTCGGCACTGGCGCAGTACAGGAGCTCGTTGCCGCCGTTCTCGAACCAGAACACCCGTGAGTGCTCGAGGAAGCGGCCGATGACGGACCGCACGCGGATATTTTCCGAAACCCCGGGCAATCCCGGCCGCAGACAGCAGATGCCGCGCACGACAAGCTCGATCTTCACACCGGCCTGGCTGGCCCGGTAAAGCGCCTGGATGAGCTGCTTCTCTGTCAGCGAGTTCATGCGCGCCATGATGTAGGCCGGCTTGCCGTCGCGTGCGTTGCGGACCTCCTGCTCGATGCACTCGAGCAGGCCGGAGTGCAGCGTGAAGGGCGCATGCAGCAGCTTCTTGAGCTTGGCCGCGCGCCCCATGCCGGTGAGTTCCTGGAAAACGCGGTGCACGTCCTCGCACAGCTCATCGTCTGCCGTCAGCAGCGAGTAGTCGGTATAGATGCGCGCGGTCACCGCGTGGTAGTTGCCGGTGCCGAGGTGCACGTAGCGCTTCAGCTTGCGCCCGCCCTCGCGGCGCACCACGAGCAGCATCTTGGCGTGGGTCTTGTAGCCGACGATGCCATACACCACGATGGCGCCCGCCTCCTGCAGCCGCGCCGCCACCTCGATGTTGGATTCCTCGTCGAAGCGCGCGCGCAGCTCGATGACGGCCGTCACTTCTTTACCGTTGCGCGCGGCCTCTGCCAGCAGGCTCACGATTTCGGAGTTGTTGCCGGTGCGATACAGCGTCTGCTTGATGGCCAGCACATTCGGATCGCGTGCGGCCTGGCGCAGGAACTCCACCACCGGCGTAAACGATTCGAAGGGATGATTGAGCAGCACGTCGCCCTGGCCGATCACCTCGAAGTAATCCTCGGCGCGCAGCAGCCGCTCCGGCACGCTTGGCGTCATCGGCCGGTAGCGCAGGCGCGGCCGGTCGATGTCGGTGATGAGGCGCACGAGATTGACCGGGCCGTTCACGCGATACAGGAAATCCTCGGTCAGCCCGAACTTGCCGAGCAGGTAGTTGACCAGCCGGCGCGGACAGTTGTCGGCGACCTCGAGGCGCACGGCATCGCCGTAGCGGCGCGAGAACAGCTCGTCCTTCAACGCCACGGCGAGGTCGGTCTGCGCCTCGACTTCATCGAGGTCGAGATCGGCGTTGCGCGTGACACGGAACTGGTAGCAGCCCTGCACCGTCATGCCCGGAAAAAGCTCGTGCGCGTACTCGTGAATGATGGACGAGAGAAAGACATAGGCATCGCTGCCCGCGACATCGCCCGGCAGGCGGATCATGCGCGGCAGCGAACGCGGCGCCGGCACGATGGCGAGATTGAGGTCGCGCCCGAAGGCATCGTTGCCTTCCAGCGAGACGATGAAGTTCAGGCTCTTGTTGACGACCTTGGGGAAGGGGTGCGCCGGATCGAGGCCGATCGGCGTCAGTACCGGGTACACCTGCTCGCGAAAATATTTCCGGATCCACGCCGCCTGCTTCTCGCTCCACTCCTCACGCTTGAGGAAGTGGATGTTCTCCTGCGCCAGCGCCGGCAGCAGCACTTCGTTGAGGATGCGGTACTGGCGGTCGACGGCTTCATGGCAGAGCTCCGAGATGCTCTGCAGCACTTCCTGCGGCAACCGGCCATCGATGCCGGGGGCGGAGCTGCCCAGCGACAGCTGGCGCTTGAGGCCGGCCACGCGGATCTCGAAGAATTCGTCGAGGTTGCTGGAGAAAATGCGCAAAAAGCCGAGGCGCTCGAGCAGCGGATGGATCTCGTCCAGGGCCTGCTCGAGGACGCGCAGATTGAAGGCCAGCAGGCTGAGCTCCCGGTTGAGGTAGAACTCCGGGCTGCCGAGGTCATGGCTGGCCGACTCCCCGGGCGGGGATTGCTGCGCGGTCATGGTCTTGTCCTTCTTGGAAGGCTTTATTGCCGCATCTCCTCGTGTCGGTTTGATGACAGGGCTCAGGCACCGGCCCTGAGCAATTGCGCCGCCTCTTTCGCGAAATAGGTGAGGATGCCGTCGGCGCCGGCGCGCTTGATGCAAAGCAGCGATTCCAGGATCACCGCCTCGCGCTTCAGCCAGCCGTTCTGGATGGCGGCCATGTGCATCGCGTACTCGCCGCTCACCTGGTAGACGAAGGTCGGTGCACGGAAGGTGTCCTTGATGCCGCGCACCACGTCCAGGTAGGGCATGCCCGGCTTCACCATCACCATGTCCGCGCCCTCGGCGAGATCGAGGGCGACCTCATGCAGGGCCTCGTCGAGGTTGGCCGGGTCCATCTGGTAGGAGAACTTGTTGCCGCCCTTGAGGTTGCCGGCCGAGCCCACGGCATCGCGGAAGGGCCCGTAGTAACTCGACGCGTATTTGGCGGAATAGGCGAGGATGGCGACGTTCACATGACCCTCGCGTTCCAGCGCCGTGCGGATGGCGCTGATGCGGCCGTCCATCATGTCGGAGGGTGCGACGATGTCGGCGCCGGCCTCGGCCTGCGACAGGGCCTGGCGCACCAGCGCTTCGGTCGTGATGTCGTTGAGCACATAGCCGTCGGCATCGATGATGCCGTCCTGGCCGTGCGTAGTGAACGGGTCCAGCGCCACATCGGTAATGATGCCGAGCCCGGGCACGGCCGCCTTCACAGCGCGCACGGCGCGTTGCGCCAGGCCTTCCGGATTCCAGGCCTCTTCGGCCATCAGCGATTTCGCTTCCGGGGGCGTCACCGGGAAGATGGCGATTGCCGGAATGCCGAGGCCAGCCAGCAGCTCCGCCTCCCGCACCAGCAGGTCGACCGACAGGCGCTCGACGCCCGGCATGGACAGCACGGGCTCGCGCCGATTCTCACCCTCGAGCACGAACACCGGGCAGATGAAGTCGGCTGGCGTCAGCTCCGTCTCGCGTACCAGGCGGCGCGAGAAATCATTCTTGCGCAGGCGGCGCAGGCGCGTGGAAGGAAAAGGGGCACGGGTAAAGGCGAAGTCGGCCATGACAGTTCGGGTTCGGCAGTTCCGGGAGTGGTCTGCGAGCTTAGCCGAAAGCCCGTGGCGACGCATG
>JAJNDL010000288.1 GCA_021156385.1 Moraxellaceae bacterium
GCGATTTCCCCGCTCGGCAAGATTGCCGGTCTGGTGGATACCTACGACGCGATGACATCCGAGCGTCCGTATGCTCGTGCGCTGACCTCCGTGGAGGCGGTGTCGCGCCTTTACGAGCTGCGCAATACCGAATTCCAGGCACAGCTGGTCGAGGAGTTCATCCAGGCCACCGGTGTCTATCCGACCGGCACACTGGTTCACCTGAGCAATCAGGAAGTCGGTGTGGTGATTGCCCAGAACCCCGAGCGCCGCCTGCGGCCCAAGCTCCTGGTGCTGCTCGATGGCGACAAGAAGGCGCTGGCCCGTCCGCGCTATCTGGACATGCTGTCGACCACGCATGACAGTGCCGGCGAACCGCTACGCATCATCACCAGCCTGCTGCCCGGTTCCTTCGGTGTGGATCCGGCCAAGGTGCAGCTCGCTGCCTGATGCAGAGTACTCCTGGTGAAGGCCGGCAGGATGCCGGCTTTTTTCTTGGCTGCTGCGCGGAGTGCGGCGTGAATCCGCAATGCAAATTGCCGGCAGCGCGTTGACACTCCATCGGCCGCTCCCTAGAATGCGCCCACTTTTAGCGGGAATAGCTCAGTTGGTAGAGCACGACCTTGCCAAGGTCGGGGTCGCGAGTTCGAGTCTCGTTTCCCGCTCCAAATCCTGAAAAAGGCCGGTTTGCACCGGCCTTTTTTGTTGCTGCTGCCGGGCGGAAACAGCGCGCCCGGGAGGCAACCGCACAGTTAAAATGCTTGCCTCACTCGGGCGAATCGACATGGCCAAGGCTTCCAGTCCCATCGGTGTTTTTGATTCCGGCATTGGCGGGCTGACCGTGGTGCGTGCGTTGATGGAACGCCTGCCCTTCGAGGACATCATCTACTTCGGCGATACGGCCCGCGTGCCCTACGGCGTGAAGTCGCGTGAAACCATCCAGAGCTTTACGCGCCAGATCGCCGAGTTCCTGCTGGCGCGCGACGTGAAGCTGCTTATCGTGGCCTGCAACACCATGGCGGCCGTTGCCATCGACCAGGTGCGCAGCCTGTCGACCGTGCCCGTGCTGGACGTGATCGATGCCGGCGCCCGTGCAGCGGTCGAGATGACGCACAGGGGTGTCGGTGTCATCGGTACGCCGACCACCATCAATTCCAATGCCTATGCCCGCAGCATCCATGCGCTGAACCCTGCCGTGCATGTCCATTCGCAGGCCTGCCCCCTGTTCGTGCCGCTGGTGGAAGAAGGCTGGCTGGACAACGACGTGGCGCGCCTCACGGCCCGCGAATACCTCAAGCCCGTGTTCGTCGAGCAGATCGATGCGCTGGTGCTGGGCTGCACCCATTACCCGCTGCTGAAGCCGCTGTTGCAGGAAGTGGCCGGGCCCCGGATCCAGTTGGTGGATTCGGCAATCACCGTCGCCGAGCAGACGGCAGCAACGCTCGATCGCCTGTCCCTGCACAATCCGCAGCGCGTCGCGCCCCACTACCAGTACGTGGTGACCGACGTGCCCCTGCGCTTCCAGACCATCGGAAGCCGCTTCCTGGGGCGGGAGCTGACGCATCTAGAGCAGGTCCGCTGGTAAGCGTTTCGCCTTGCGAGGTCTTGGCGCGACGCCCTGCTGTCGGTTATTGTCGCCTCTAGAAAAATAAAGGTCCCCCATAGGCCTGTACCCGCCATTTCGGGCATTCTCAAAACTCCTGTGCATTTCAGCCGTATCGAGCCGGGGCGTTCACGTGAGCGACAAGCGTTACCAGGTTTTCATCAGTTCCACTTTCTCCGACCTCCAGGAAGAGCGCTCCGTGCTTACCCAGCAGTTGCCCTTGCTGGGGTGCATGCCCTGCGGTCTCGACCTGCATCCGGTAGGGGCCACGGCGTGGAACGCCATCAAGAAGCAGATCGACGAATCCGATTACTACATCGTGCTGCTGGGTAGCCGGTATGGGTCGCTGTCGCCGTCGGGCATCAGCTACACGCACATGGAGTATGTCTACGCCTCCACCAAGCAGAAGCCCATCCTGGTGCTGATGCACGACACGCCGGAAACCCGTCCCGAGGCCTACCAGGAAAAGACTCCTGAGCGCCGCCGCCAGTTCGCCGATTTCCGGCAACTGCTGTCCAAGGGGCTGGTGGCCGGCTGGAACGATTCGCGTAGTCTGGAGTCCGCGGTACGGCGTTATCTTCCCCAGCTCATCAAGACCCATCCGGCCACCGGCTGGGTGCGCGCAAGCGCTGCGGGCAGTCCGGACCAAGCCAAGGAGATCCAGCTTCTCAAGCAGCGGGTGGCCGAGCTCGAGCAGGAACGCGAGCAGCGCCTGGTGCAGCAGGGCAGCGGGCTCGGGCCACTGGCCCAGGGGAACGACCAGTTTGAAGTCAGTTACAAGTGCAAGGCCTATGCAGCCGGTAACTGTGAGGACGTGCCGGCCAAGTCACTGCTGACCTGGAACGCCATCTTCGCGAGTTTTGCGCCTTACCTCAGCCAGCCGCAGCACGAGGACTTCATTGCGACCAAGATCGGCGAGAAAGTCCAGGAGCAGGCGCTGAAAGACATCCAGGTGACCCGGCCTAAAACCCATGCGGTCACCGACATCGTCATCGCCCCCCTCTGCTTCAACAGCATCAAGATCCAGTTCCGCACGCTGGGGCTGATCCGCCGCATTCCGCGCGAGGACAACAAGATCTGGTGGCAGCTGACGGCAGCCGGCGAGCAGCACATGACGTCGCTGATGGCCGTCCGCCGCTCCAGCCCGGCAAGACCGGCCTGAGACTGTCCCTTTTTGTGACGTGGCAGTCGTGCTGCGTCATCGCCCGCTTTTCTCTCCCTGCTAGCCTAGGCGTCTGTTTTTCTAGAGCTTTTCAACATGTGCCGGGACTCTGTCGAAGCTGGTGGCAGGGCGCGGCAGACATGAATGCCGAGGTTCGACATGCGTAAATGGAATGGCTGGGGCGATGATTCGGTCCAGTTCCCCGCAAACCCGGGTGTGAAAGTATTCCTGCAGGAGGCAGTGGGGCTGGCCCGGCCGCTGCCGGATGCCTCTCTCGACAAGGTGCTGGCCAGCGTGCCGGCATCGCACCTTCCTGCGCATCCCTTGGTGCGGACCGATGCCGACATCCGCCTGCGCCATGCCCGTGGCCAGAGCCTGCCCGACTGGCTGGCCCTGCGCTCGGGCAACATCGGCCTCTTTCCCGACGGTGTCGCCGAGCCTGAGTCGCGTGACCAGGTACGCCAGCTGCTCGACTACGCCCGCCAGCATGACCTGGTGGTGATTCCCTACGGTGGCGGCACGTCGGTGGCGGGCCACATCAATCCCCTCGCCGGTGCGCGTCCCGTGCTGACGTTGTCGCTGGCGCGCATGAACGGCCTCATCGACCTCGATCGCGACTCCCAGCTTGCCACCATCGGTGCCGGTGCCACCGGCCCGCAGGTGGAGGCCCTGCTGAACCGGCTGGGCTATACGCTGGGGCA
>JAJNDL010000289.1 GCA_021156385.1 Moraxellaceae bacterium
GCTCGCCGACGATGACCGGCACTTCGCGCTCGAAGAAGGGATGCAGCAGAACGAGGTGCTCGAGCGCGGCACCTGTGACAGTCGCCAGCGTTTCGGCATGCTCCGCTCCGTAGCGCGCCAATGCGTCTTCCATCAGTGCGGCAGCGACGACGAAGCCACGGCGCTCGCCACCGATGGTGGCGGCCACGACGGCGTATTCAAATTCAGGATGCAGGCTCACGGCCTGGTTGGCTGGCAGCGTCCAGGGCGTCGTGGTCCAGATGACGACATCGACCGGAACGTCGATCGCGGCAAGCCCGGCACGTTTCGCCAGCTCGGCGAGGTCCTTGACCGGAAATCCGACGTCGATGGCGTGCGACTGCTTGTCCTGGTACTCGACCTCGGCCTCGGCCCTCGGCGAGTGCGGAGCCGCAATCCATGCACCAGTGCACGGGCTTCAGCCCCTTGTGCAGGTGGCCGTTCTGCGCGATCTGGCCGAGCACGCGGATGATGTCAGCTTCCTGCGAGAAGTTCATCGTGAGGTAGGGATTGAACCAGTCACCGAGCACGCCCAGGCGCATGAAATCGGTGCGCTGCTTCTCCACCTGCGATTGCGCGTACTCGCGGCAGTGCTGGCGGAATTCCTTGGCGCTCACTTTCTCGCCCGGCTTGCCGACCTTCTTCTCGACGTTGAGCTCGATGGGCAGGCCATGGCAATCCCAGCCCGGGACATAGGGCGCGTCGAAGCCGGACAGCGTCTTGGACTTGACGATGATGTCCTTGAGGATCTTGTTGACGGCGTGGCCGATGTGGATGTCGCCGTTCGCGTAGGGCGGGCCGTCGTGCAGGATGTATTTCGGCGCACCGCGGCGGGCCTCGCGGATCTTCTCGTACAGCTTCTTCTCCTGCCAGGCGGCCACCATGGCAGGCTCGCGCGTGGCGAGGCTGGCCTTCATGGCGAAGCCGGTTTCCGGCAGATTGAGGGTCGGCTTGTAGTCCACAGCGTTCTGTTCAGTCATGGCGTTTCTTTGCGTCTCAAATTCCGAAATAGCGGCGTGCGTCGGCGATGTCCTTCGCCATCGCCGCCTTCAGCTCCTCCAGGGAGCCGAACTTCAATTCTTCACGGAGCTTCTCGTGGAAGGTCACGTGGATGCGATGCCCGTAGATGTCGCCCTCGAAATCCAGCAGATAGGTTTCGATGCGCTCATCCTGCCCGTTCACGGTCGGACGCTTGCCTACGCTGCACACGCCGAATACCGGCTGCGGCAGCGCGTTTCCGACAGTGACGGCATAGATCCCGCTCAGGGGCGACACCTGCCGCTGCGACAGCACGTTGGCGGTTGGCACGCCCAGCGTGCGCCCGAGCTTGTCGCCGTGCACGACATGGCCACTCACGGCATACGGCCGGCCCAGCAGCTTTTCCGCCAGCATGAAATCGCCGGCCTTCACCGCGGCGCGGATGCGCGTGCTGCTCACGCGGGCGCCATCCACCTCGATCGTCGGCGTGTTCTGCACGGCGAACCCGAACTCCTGCCCCGCCGCCTGCAGGAGGGCGAAGTCGCCGCTGCGGTCGCAGCCGAAGCGGAAATCGTCACCGATCACGAGATGGCGGCAACCGAGGCCGTCCACCAGCAGCTTCTGCACGAATTCGCGGGCCGTCAGGGCACGGAAGCGCGCATCGAAACGCACGCACAGCACGCGCGCCACGCCGACTGCCGCCAGGGCGTCGATCTTGTCGCGCCAGTGCATGAGCCGCGCCGGCGCCGCATCGCCCTGGAAGAATTCCTGGGGCTGCGGCTCGAAGATCATCACCGTATCCGGCAGGCCCAGCCGCTGCCCGGACTGCTGCAGCGACGCCAGGATGGCCTGGTGGCCGCGATGCACTCCATCGAAATTGCCGACGGTCACCACGGAGCCGCGGTGACGGGGGCGCAGGTTATGGAGGCCGCGGATCAGTTCCATCGGGAGTTCGGGACAGGCCGGAAGAGCCGCGCAGTATAAAGAAAGACACCGCCCCCGTCAGTGATGGCGGATCTCCCGCAGGCGGAAGCCGAAAGCGAAGAGCGCCAGGAAATAGCTCACCGCACCGGCAGCGCAGATGCCCAGGATGGCCGACACCTTGATCAGGTTGCCGACGGCTGGATCCGTCCACCAGCCCGGGTCCGGCAGGATGACAAGGAGAGCTACCACCATGACGGCATTGGCGGCCAGGTAACGAATGCCCAGGCCGATCCAGTGCCGCTCGACCCGGAAGACATCCCGCTTGTGCAGCCCCCAGTAAAGGAGCCCGGCATTGAGGAAGGCCGAGAGGGTACTGGCCAGGGAAAGACCGACGTGCTCGAGATCGAGCCCCAGCACCAGCACCAGGTTGAAGGCCATGTTCGCCACCATGGCGATGATGCCTATCCGTACCGGCGTCTTCACGTCCTGGCGGGAGAAATAGCCCGGTGCGAACACCTTTATCAGCATGAAAGCGAGTATGCCGCCCGAAAGCGCCTGCAGGGCGGCGGCCGACATCCGCACGTCATCGGCGTCGAACTTGCCGTGCATGAACAGGGCGGCAATCAGCGGCTCGGCCAGCATGCCCATGGCGATGGAGGACGGCAGCCCTACCAGCACGATGACGCGCAGTGCCCAGTCCAGCATGGCCTTGAATTCGTCGTGCGACTTTTCGGCGTACTTGGTCGAGAGCGAAGGCAGGATGACGGTAGCCACGGCGATGCCGATCAGGCCCAGCGGCAGCTCGGTCAGGCGCTCGGCCGTGTAGAGCCAGGACACCGAACCGGTCTTGAGGAAGGAGGCCAAGATGGTGTCGAGCAGCAGGTTGATCTGGCTGACCGAGACCCCGAACATGGCCGGCACCATGAGCGTCAGGATGCGCTTCACCTCGGGATCCTTGAAGCCCACGCGCGGCCGCGGCAGCATGCCGATCTGGCGCAGGTAGGGCACCTGGAAGCCGAGCTGCACGAACCCCGAGACCAGTACCCCCCAGGCCAGCGCCATCACCGGCTGGTCCATGTGCGGTGATACCCACAGGGCGAACCCGATCATGACCAGGTTCATCAGCACCGGCGTGAACGACGAGGCCGCAAAGCGGTTGTAGCTGTTCAGGATGCCGCCCGCAAAGGCTGTCAGCGAGATGAGCAGCAGGTAGGGAAAGGTGATGCGCAGCATGTCGGCGGCAAGGCCGAACTTGACGTCGTCGGTGCGGAAGCCCGGCGCGAACAGGAAGACGATCGCCGGCGCCGCCACCACGGCAAATACCGTCACCCCGCCCAGGACCACCGTCAGCGTGCCCGCCACGCGGTCCACCAGTGCCTTGACGGCTTCATCGCCGCGCTGCGACTTCACCTCGGACAGCACCGGCACGAAGGCCTGGGCAAAGGCTCCCTCGGCGAACAGCCGGCGCAGGAAATTGGGGATCTTGAAGGCGACCAGGAAGGCATCCATGAGCCGGTCGGCGCCGAAGATGTTCAGGTAGACCATGTCACGCACCAGTCCGGCGATGCGCGACAGCATGGTCATGACGCTGACCACGAACGTGGAACGCCACAGGCCTCCTCCCTTCCTGGGCGGACTGGCGGGAGCGGGGGCAACT
>JAJNDL010000290.1 GCA_021156385.1 Moraxellaceae bacterium
CCCGCGGCCACCGGCCTCAAGGTCACCGTCTCCGCGTTCCGCTTCACCGGCAACACGCGCCTTTCCACGGCGCAGCTCGAGGCCGTGACCGCGCGCTTCATCAATCGTCCGCTGACCTTCAGCGAATTGCAGGGCGTGGCCGATGCCGTCGCCGAGGCCTATCGCGCGCAAGGCTTCGTCGTGCGTGTCTTCCTGCCGCAGCAGGAAATCGCGGATGGCGGCACCGTGACCCTGCAGATCGTGGAAGCCCGCTTCGGCGACGTGCGTTTGCAGATGGAACGGCCGGGCGAGACGCTGCGCGTGAGCGAAGCCCGCCTGCGCGCCACCGTGCTCGCCGCGCAACAGAAAGGCGCGCCGGTGCAGAACGGTTCTGTCGACCGCGCGCTGCTGGTCAGCGACGACCTGCCCGGCGTCAACACCGGCGGTGCCCTCGCGGCGGGCCAGGTCGAGGGCGAGACCGACCTCGTGCTGCGCGTCGCCAACGAAAAACCCGTCGCGGGCGATGTGCGCCTCGACAACACCGGCTCGCGCTCCACCGGCAAGGAGCGCCTCTCCGCCAACCTGATGTGGGCGAGCCCGGCGCGCCTTGGCGATCTCGCCAGCGCCAACCTGCTGCACAGCGAAGGCAGCGACTACGCACGCCTCGGCTACCGCATCCCCGTCGGCTACGGCGGCTGGATGGCGGGCGTGAACGGTTCCTACATGGAATACGAGCTGATCGACTCCTTCGCGGCCTTCGGCTCGAAGGGCCGCGCCGCCACGTTCGGCCTCGAGGCCTCGTATCCGCTCCTGCGCGGCCGCCAGACCAACCTCAGCCTGCAGTTCGCGCCCGAGCACAAGCGCTACGACAACGAGGCTGCCGGCAGCACGACGACGCGCTACGACATCACCGTGCTCGGCACGACGCTGATCGCCAGCCGCTCCGACAGCTACTTCGGTGGCGGCGCGTTCAGCGGCAACCTGCTGCTCGCCGTCGGCGACGTCGATCTCGCCGGCTCGCCCAACGAGGCCGCCGACCGCATCACCACGCGCAGCGCCGGCACCTTCGCCAAGCTCGCCTGGGGCGTGAACCGCCAGCAGCAGCTCGGCCCGCGCTTCATCGTGCGCGCCGCGCTCTCCGGCCAGTTCGCGGACAAGAACCTCGACTCCGCGGAAAAGTTCTACATCGGCGGCGTCGGCGGCGTGCGCGCCTATCCGTCCGCCGACGGCGCCGGCAGCGAAGGCACGCTTTTCAAGCTGGAAGCGCAGGCGAAGGCGCCCTGGAACCTCACGCCCACCGCCTTCTACGACCGCGGCCGCGTGCGCGTGAACGTCGACAACGCCTTCCCCGGCGCACCGCGCCCCAACGGCTATGCGCTCGAAGGCGCCGGCCTCGCGCTCGCCTGGGCGCACCCCAAGGGCGTCAATGCGCGTGTCACCTGGGCGCGCCGCATCGGCGACAACCCGAATCCCGATCCGAAGGGCAATGACCAGGACGGCACGCTGATCCGCGACCGCTTCTGGCTGGAGGCCGGTTATGCGTTCTGAGCGCAGGAAGTCCAAACGCCATTACACCGTTGCCGGTTTCCTGCAGCGCCTGCGCCAGCGCTGGCTCGCGCGCCGCCTCTTCGCCGCCTCGTCGCTGGCCGTGGCCGTCGGCGCCTTCGCCGCGCCGGCGCCGACCGAGCTGCCCACGGGCGGCAATGTCGTCGGCGGCAGCGCCAGCATCAGCCAGAACGCGGCGACGCTGACGGTGCAGCAGAGCAGCAGCCGCGCCGCCATCGACTGGAACACCTTCAACGTCGGCCAGGACGCGCGCGTCGAGTTCGTGCAGCCCTCGGCGTCGTCCGTCGTGCTGAACCGCGTGCTCGACAGCCGGCCCAGCGAAATCTTCGGCAACATCACCGCCAACGGCCAGGTCTTCCTGGTCAATCCCAGCGGCATGTACTTCAGCCCGACCGCGCAGGTGGATGTCGGCGGGCTGGTCGCCACCACGCACGACATCGGCAACGACGCGTTCATGGCGGGCGGCACGACATTCAGGCGCAACGGTGCCACCGGCGCCGTCATCAACGCCGGCAACCTGAAGGCGCAGTTGGGCGGCTACATCGCGCTGCTCGCGCCGGAAGTGCGCAACGAAGGCATCATCGTCGCGCAGCTCGGCACCGCCGCGCTGGCCGCGGGCGAGAGCTTCACGCTCAACATCAGCGGCGGGCGCACGCTCGCCTCCATCACCGTGACGCCCTCGCAGATCGCCGCGCTCGTCGAGAACAAGCACCTGGTGCAGGCGCCGGGCGGCCTCATCATCCTCTCGGCACGCGCCGCGAGCGCGCTGCAGGGCGCGGTGGTGCAGAGCGGCACGCTGGAAGCCACCGGCATGAGCATGCGCAACGGCCGCATCGTGCTGGAGGCCTCGGGTAGCATCCACAACAGCGGCATCGTGCGTGCCGATGCGGGCCTCGACGGCCCGGCGGGCGTGATTTCGCTGGATGCGCCGGACATCGTGAACTCGGGCCTGATCAGCGCGCTGGCGCCGGCCGATTCCTCCTTCCAGGCCGGCGGCCTCATCGCCATGCAGGCCACGGCCATCGCGCAGGGCGCCACCGGCGTCATCGACGTGAGCAGCGGCGCCGGCGCGGCCGGCCGCATCACGCTGGATGCCAGCAATGCCGTCGCCATCAGCGGCGAGCTGCGCGCGTTCTCCGCCGGCGATGCGCCGGGCACCGCCACCGGCGGCGAAATTTCGATCCAGGCGGGCGGCGACGTCACGCTGAACAACGCCACGGTCGACGCCTCCGGCGCCGATGCCGGCGGCGAGATCCGCATCGACGCCGGCGTGCCCGCGCCCGCGCCGCTGCCCGTACCCAACGAGGCGCCGACGCTGGCCCTCACCGGCAGCACCACGCTGCGCAGCGGCAGCCGCCGCGGCAGCGCCGGCAGCACGACGCTCACCGGCGACAACGTCTGGCTGCAGGACACCACCTCGATCGACGCGACTGGCGCCACCGGCGGCGGACTCGTGCAGGTCGGCGGCAGCTGGCAGAACAGCGACAGCTCGGTGCGCCAGGCCACCAACACCTATGTCGGCCACGACGTCGTCATCGATGCCTCCGCGACCGGTAACGGCGACGGCGGCTCGATCGCGGTCTGGTCCGACATCACCGACATGGCGTCCATCACGCGCGCCTTCGGCACGCTGCTCGCCAAGGGCGGCGCTACCGGTGGCGATGGCGGCCGCATCGAGACCTCGGGCTATTTCCTCGACGTCGCCGGCATCACCGCGAACGCCTCGGCCGCGTTTGGCGCGAACGGCACCTGGCTGCTCGACCCCTACAACGTCTACATCGCCAACTGGGCGAGCGGCGATGCGTATTCGCCGCCCAACTTCACGCCGACGACGCAGACCTCGAGCATCCTCGCCAGCACCATCACGAGCCAGCTCAACGCCAACACCAACGTCAC
>JAJNDL010000291.1 GCA_021156385.1 Moraxellaceae bacterium
CGATGAAGCTGGAAGGTTTTGTCAAAGGCCTGCTGGACCGTGTTCCTGACGTCTTTGGCAAGGAGCTTGCGCTCTCCGCCACCATCGCGCTGGAGCACTACACCGCGCTGCTGGCCGACAGCGTGCTGCGCGAGCCCAAGGTGACCGAAGGCGCCGAGCCGCACTATATGGCGCTGTGGAAGTGGCATGCGCTGGAGGAGACCGAGCACAAGGCGGTGGCCTTCGACACCTGGGAAGCGGTGATGGGTACCGGCCCGCGTGCCTATGGCAAACGTGCCCTCGGCATGACGCTGGCCACCATCATCTTCTGGAGCATCATGGTGCCGGCCTTCATCGCCGCGCTGCGCGCCGAGAAGAAGCTCACCGACGTGAAGGGCTGGCAGCAGTTCTACCGCTTCACCTTCGGGGAAGTGGGGCTCTTGCGGATGCAGCTGCGGGATTACTTCGATTATTTCCGGCCGGACTTCCATCCCTGGGATCACGATAACCGCGAGTATCTGCAGCAGATCGATGCCTTCCTGGCGGAGCAGGAGAAGCTGGCGGCGTAAGCGCGCTACTGCGCCCCCCGGGTTCGTCAGCGGCTTTATGCTTTTCTTACAGGCCCCGCTCCGGCGGGGCCTGTGCTTTTTCCGGGCTGCCACGGCCTTGCCCACTGGCAAACGGCCAGCTTGTCTGGTAGCTAAGCAGTAGGGCGCAGGCGCACCGGAAGAGGGGGTGCCGCGCCAGTTGTTCCATCGTCATTGGCAGCAGGTTTTCCGCCCGGATTCCGGCGTGTTTCCCGGCGCACCGGCTGCCGTCCTCGATGCAGATCTCATGGCGGGATGGCAGGACCCTTCCCGCGGCAAACAGCAAAATCGGCAGTGTGGATGCCGGACAGGCGGGCCCGCCTGCGATACCGTTTGTGTGTTGCAGGGCGGCCTGTGGCAATCGTTCGGTGCGTGCCTCTTGGCGCGCCCTTTGTTCCTGGGGGAATTTCCATGAAGTACACCCGTTTCCTGGCCGGCATGGCCGCCCTGGCGGTCAGCGGTATGGCCCTGGCCGACGACGCCTACTTGCGCCTGCGCTGCGACGGCGAGGCCGCCGGCGCCGAAGTGCGCATCAACGGCGTGAAGAAGGGCGAATGCCCGCTCGATCTCGTGGTGCCGGAAGGCAAGGTGAAACTCAGCGTGCGCAAGACGGTGGACGAACACCGCTTCAAGACGTTCGAAAAGGAACTCTTCCTCGCCGCGGGTGCGATGAAACGCGAAAGCGTGGTGCTCGGCCCCGTGCAGTTCACCGCGGAAGGCCAGCGCCTGGAAGACGAGCGCATTTCGCGTGAAAAGGCGGCGGCAGAGGCGGCAGCCGCGGTCGCCGCCGAGAAGGCGCGCGTCGAGGCGGAAGCGAAAAAACGCCGTGGCTTGACCCAGGATTACATCCGCATGCTCAAGACCGGCTACCTGCATGAGGGCGACACGCAGGTCATGCCGTCATCGACGTGGACCATGTATACGACCTACGCCCCGTTGTTCCTGCCGATGTCGACGCTTTTCGACCTCAGCAGCGGCAAGGACGTTTTCGCGAAGCAGGTGGCCGATCCCGCCGTCTTCGCCAATCCGGAGGCGATGGTGAGCCGGGTGGCGCGCGCGGCCAACCGCGAGGCGGCGGCCGGCGCTTCCACTCCCCGCTGAGATCGCGATGGCTCGGGCACTTGCCGCAGGCGCGCTGGCCGCGCTGCTGGGCGTCCTGGCGGTGCCGACGCGGGCCGACGTGCCCGCGCCGCTGCCGGAGCAGCTCGGCAGCACGACGCCGACGGCTGCCACGCTCGGCGCTTTTTTCAGTGACGGCCGCGGCACGCTCGACACCTTCTGTGCCGCTCGCCGCGACTGCCGGCCGGCCGCCGAAAAAGCCGCGCTCTACACACTTTTCTTTCGCGGCAGTTTTGCGCAGCCATCCGGCGATTCGCTACCGAAAGAGGCGCCCGACCGGGCCTACGCGGCGCAGGCCGCGGCCTATTTCACGCAGGCCGATTACGCCTGCCGCCGCCCGCTGACCGCGCGCGTGCTGGAGACGCTGTGGCAGCTGCCGCCGGCGTCGGTGCAGTGTCCAGCCGCCGTGCCCTTCGTGATTGATGGCGAGGACGGCAGCCGCCGTGTGCAGACTGTAGCGCCGGCGCGTGTGGCGGCCGTCCACCTGCTGTTTGCCGGGCGCGACGATCGTGCCTTCAGCCTGAGCCGCTTCGGCCACACCGGCCTGCGGCTCGTCGTCTGTAATGCCGCGCGTACGGAAACTGGAGCGGCGTGTGATGAAGATCTCTTCGACCATCTGGCCTTCGGCTTCCGCGCCGCGGTGGACGAGCTGGAACTCTCCTGGTGGAAGGGCATCACCGGCGGCTACGCGCTCCGCCTGTACGGCGGTCCTTTCATGCAAGCCTACGGCAACTACACGCAGGACGAGTTCCGCGCGCTCTCCTCGTTGCCGCTGCAGCTCGAGCCGGCGCAGCGGGAGCTGCTGGTGCGGGGGCTGGCCGAAGTGCAGTGGAGCTACGTCAACGACTATCACTTTTTCTCGCAGAACTGCGCCAGCGAGATCGCCTGGCTGCTGCAGGTGGTGAGCCAGGTGAGCGGCGACCGCCGCGCATGGCTGGCGGGCGATTTTGTGCGGCCCGACCGCCTCTATGCCCGTGCGCTGGCCGCGCCGGCTTTCGAGGGCAGGGTGCTGGCCGACCTGAAGCAGGCCGAGCGCGACGGTTTTCATTTCCCGGGCGCGGCGCCGTATTACCAGCGCGCCCTCGACACGCTGCTGCAGCGTGCCACGGCCGCCGGCGTGGCGTTGCCGGCGCGCGACTTCAATGCCTTCCGCACGCTCGACGCCGAATCGCGCCGGCGCCTCTATGCCGCAATCCTCGCCGCGGATGTCGAGGCCGGGAGCCTGCCGACCCGTGAGCGTGCGGCCCATGCCGCCCTGGTGCTGGAGGCGTGGCGGGAGCGCCGCCAGCGCCGGCAGCTGTGGTCCGGCATGGCGCGTTTTTACGCGGAGCTCACCCGGGCCCTCGTGACGGAGACCGACTATTTCGATGCCGCGGAGCGGGCCCTGCTGAGGCGCTGCCTGAGTGCGGCCCAGGCGGCGCAGCCACTTGCCGTGGACGGCGTGCCGTCCGAGCCGACCGTGGCTGAGAGCGGCTGCCCCTATAAGGCCGCGGATTTCCAGGCGGCACTGGCGAAACTGCTGCAGGTGGCAGCGCCCGGCGAGCTGCAGCAGGAGCAAGTCGCCGCGCTGCAGGCCACCGTGGACATCGTGAACTGGCTGCTGCCGCAGACCGGCCTGGCGACCCCCGCGACGCCGGCTTTTACCGCCACGGCCGCGCCGCTACTTCCTTCAACTGCTGACCAGATGGGTAACTGACATGAACAGAGGGTTCGCGCTCGCCCTGGCCATTGCGCTCGGCGT
>JAJNDL010000292.1 GCA_021156385.1 Moraxellaceae bacterium
TGGCCATCAACGACCTCGGCAAGCCGGAAGCGCTGGCCCACCTCACCCGTTACGACAGCACGCACGGCCGCTTCGCCGGCCGCGTCGAGCTCGACGGCCAGACGCTGCGCATCACGCCGGTGGCCTGCCATGTGCACGGCTGCAACGGCGACGATCCGCTGGCCGGCGCGCGCGGCGGCATTCCCGCCGAGGCGGCGCCGGACGAGGCGCCGGCCGGGCGTGCCCGCGCCATCCGCCTGCTTTCCGAGCCGGCGCCGGAAAAGCTGCCCTGGGCCGCGCTCGGCGTCGACGTGGTGCTGGAGTGCACCGGCCAGTTCCGGGCGCGCAAGGAAGCGGCGCGGCATCTCGCCGCCGGTGCGCAGAAGGTCATCATCGGCGCCGCGCCTTTCGACGAAGTCGACATGATGCTGGTCTACGGCGTGAACCATGAAGAGCTGACGCCCGGGCACCGCATCCTTTCCTCGGTGTCCTGCACCACCAATGCGCTGGTGCCGCTGGTGAAGATCCTGGACGAGGCCTTCGGCGTCGAGTCGGGCCTGATGACGGAGATCCATGCGGTGACCTCCGACCAGGTGCTGCTCGACCACACGCACCGCGACGTGCGCCGCGGCCGCGCCGCCGGCAACAACATCATTCCCACCACGTCCTCCAGCATCGGCGCGCTGCGCCATGTACTGCCGGAAGTGGGCGCGCGCATCGACGGTTATTCCGTGCGCGTGCCGACACAGAATGTCGCGGCAATCGATTTCACTTTTGTCGCGAAAAAGCCGCTGAGTGTTGCCGCCATTAATGCGGAATTTGCGCGAGAGGCGACGGGGCCGTACCGCCATATCCTCTCGTACTGCGACGAGCTGCTGGTCTCCAGCGACTTCAATCATTCGCCGTATTCCCTGATCTTCGACGCCACCGAAACTCGCGTCATGGGACGCCAGGCCAAAGTGCTGGCGTGGTACGACAACGAATGGGGATACGCGCACCGCCTGCTGGACCTGTGCACGTACCTGGCGCGGATCTGAGTGTTGTCCCCTCTCCCGTCACGGAGAGGGATGAATTTTCGAGTAGCGAGGAGTTGCCAATGTCCGTAATCAAGATGGCCGACCTGGAACTGAAGGGAAAACGCGTCCTGATCCGCGAAGACCTGAACGTGCCGGTGAAGAACGGCAAGGTCGCCAGCGACGCCCGCATCGTGGCCTCGCTGCCCACCATCCGGCTCGCGCTGGAGAAGGGCGCGGCAGTGATGGTGTGCTCGCACCTCGGTCGCCCCACCGAGGGCGAGTTCTCCCAGGAGAATTCCCTGCAGCCGGTGGCGGATTACCTGAGCCAGGCGCTCGGCCGCACCGTGCCGCTTGTCACCAACTACCTGGATGGCGTGGAGCTGCAGCCGGGTGAGGTCGTGCTCTTCGAGAACGTGCGCTTCAACAAAGGCGAGAAGAAGAACGTCGACGACCTCGCGCAGAAGTACGCCGCGCTCTGCGACGTGTTCGTGATGGATGCCTTCGGCACCGCGCACCGCGCCGAAGGCTCGACGCACGGCGTCGCGAAGTTCGCGAAAGTGGCCTGCGCCGGCCCGCTGCTCGCGGCCGAGCTCGATGCCCTGGAAAAGGCGCTGGCCAAGCCGGTGCGGCCCATGGTCGCCATCGTCGCCGGCTCCAAGGTCTCCACCAAGCTCGACGTGCTGACGTCGCTCTCCACGCTCTGCGATCAGCTCATCGTCGGCGGCGGCATCGCCAACACCTTCCTCGCCGCGGCTGGCTACAAGGTCGGCAAGTCGCTGTGCGAACACGATCTCGTCGACACGGCGAAGAGCATCGCCGCCAAGGTCAGCGTGCCGCTGCCGCTGGACGTGGTGGTCGCCGAAGTCACCGGCCCCATCGAGGATTTCATGGCCTTCGTGAACGCCGCGACGCCGGTGGTGAAGGACGTGAAGGACATCGGCGACAACGACATGATCCTGGACGTCGGCCCGAAGACGGCCGCGCAGTTCGCGGAGCTGCTCAAGGCGGCCAAGACGATTCTCTGGAACGGCCCGGTCGGCGTCTTCGAGGTGGACAAGTTCGGTCGCGGCACCGAAGTGCTCTCGCAGGCCGTCGCCGAAAGCCCGGCCTTCTCCATCGCCGGCGGTGGCGACACGCTTGCCGCCATCGACAAGTACGGCGTCAGCGAAAAGATT
The DNA here is from genome assembly GCA_021156385.1 of Moraxellaceae bacterium. GTDB lineage: Bacteria > Pseudomonadota > Gammaproteobacteria > Pseudomonadales > Moraxellaceae > UBA2031. The sequence continues at coordinate 2,171 of JAJNDL010000292.1, forward strand.
TCCTACATCTCCACCGGTGGCGGCGCCTTCCTCGAGTTCGTCGAAGGCAAGACGCTGCCGGCCGTGGCCGCGCTCGAAGAAGCCGCGGCCAAAGCCCAGTAAGCATTTTCCAAGGAGCTCAAACATGGCCCTGATCAGCCTGCGCCAGTTGCTGGACCACGCCGCCGAACACGGCTACGGCGTGCCGGCCTTCAACGTCAACAACCTCGAGCAGATGCGCGCCATCATGGAAGCGGCCGACAAGACCGACTCGCCCGTGATCGTGCAGGCCTCGGCCGGCGCGCGCAAATACGCGGGCGCGCCCTTCCTGCGCCACATGATCCTGGCGGCCATCGAGGAGTTCCCGCACATTCCCGTTGTCATGCACCAGGACCACGGCACCTCGCCCGACATCTGCCAGCGCTCCATCCAGCTCGGCTTCAGCTCGGTGATGATGGACGGCTCGCTGGGCGAGGACGGCAAGACGCCGACCGACTACGACTACAACGTGCGCGTCACGAAGACCGTCGTGAATTTCTCGCATGCCTGCGGCGTGTCCGTGGAAGGCGAGATCGGCTGCCTGGGCTCGCTCGAGACCGGCATGGCTGGTGAAGAGGACGGCGTCGGCGCCGAGGGCGTGCTCGACCACTCGCAGCTCCTCACCGATCCGGAAGAAGCCGCGCAGTTCGTGCGCGACACCGGTGTCGATGCGCTGGCCATCGCCATCGGCACGTCGCACGGCGCCTACAAGTTCACGCGCCCGCCCACCGGCGACATCCTCTCCATCCAGCGCGTCAAGGAAATCCACGCGCGCATCCCCAACACCCACCTGGTGATGCACGGCTCCTCGAGCGTGCCGCAGGACTGGCTGGCGGTGATCAACGAATACGGCGGCAACATCAAGGAAACCTACGGCGTGCCCGTCGAGCAGATCGTGGAAGCGATCAAGCACGGCGTGCGCAAGGTGAACATCGACACCGACCTGCGCCTGGCCTCCACCGGCGCCATCCGCCGTTTCCTGGCGAAGGACCCGGCCGAGTTCGATCCGCGCAAGTACCTGAAGGAAACCATCACGGCGATGCGCGACATCTGCATCGACCGCTACCAGGCCTTCGGCACCGCCGGCAACGCCAGCAAGATCAGGGTGTATTCGCTGGAACAGATGGCGAACAAGTACGCCAAGGGCGAGCTGGCGCAGCAGGTGAAGTGAGCACGCCGCCGGCGTGGCAGTGAAAAGGGCGCCTTCGGGCGCCCTTTTTCATGGCCGGCGTTCGGGGCGCCCTTTTTCATGGCCGGCGTTCGGTGCGGCGTCGCCGCGGGAGACGCGGGCGGGCGGTGGCCGGAAGGGCGGCGCCGCGGGGCGGGTACCGGCAGGCTGCAGAATCCTGCCACCGGTAACCTGCGCGCTAGGCGCGGCAGGGGGCGCCGCCTACGCTGTTGTGCACCGCGACCGCCGCCGATGCAACGGTGCGCGTCCCTTGAACCGCTGGAGCCCCGATGGCCGTCCGTTACCGACTCGTGTTCCGAGGCAAATACCTGCCGGGCCTGGGCCATGACGAGGTCCTGCTCAATCTCTCCGGACTGTTCCGCCTGCCCGTCGAGCGAGCCGGTGCCCGCCGTCATCCGCAAGGATGTCTCCGCCGAGGACGGCAACCGCTACCAGGAGGCCCTGCTCAACGCCGGCCTCATCACCCACCTCGAGGCTGCTACCGACGCCGACGGCAATCCGCTGCCGGAGGGCTGGGACGGCATCGAGCGCCGCGTCAGCCAGCGCGACCGCCGCTCCGGCATCGACCGCCGCGGCGCCAATCGCGACACCCTGCGGCCGGACCGCCGCCACAGCCGCGGACGCCGCAAGACGGATTGACCGCCTCCGCCGGTTCCGCGCAGGAATTTCGCAGCGTCTTCAGGAAGCTGCCGGGAACTGACGGCGTGTCGTGCCTGGTCGGGAAATGAAAACGGCCGGGAACGCAACCTGGCTACGCGCCCGGCCGTTTCGGTTTTACCGCTCAGCCGCGCAGCTTGCGCTTGCGCTGCTGCTGCTTCATCTGCTCCACCACCAGTTTCTGGTAGCCCGTCGGCAGGATGCGCTGGATGAAGTCCAGCGCCTTGGCGTCGAAGCCGATCAGCTGGCGGCGCTTGTTGCCGAGGATGCCGTCGACGATGGCCTGCGCCGCGTCTTCCGGCGTGGTCTTCGCGA
>JAJNDL010000293.1 GCA_021156385.1 Moraxellaceae bacterium
GTCACGCGTCCGGCGCGGTAGACCGCGAGCAGGCCCGGCACGCCGAGCACGGAGTCGGCGCGGAAGGCGAGCGGATCGAGGAAGGCGTCGTCGACGCGGCGGTAGATCACGTCCACGCGCTGCGGGCCGGCCGTGGTGCGCAGCCACACGTAGCCGTCCTTCACGAAAAGATCAGGGCCTTCGACGAGCTCGACGCCCATCTGCTGCGCGAGGAAGGCATGCTCGAAATAGGCGGAGTTGAAGCGTCCCGGCGTCAGTACCACCACGACGGGATCGTGCACGCCGGCCGGCGCCGAGGTACGCAGCGTCTCCAGCAGCAGCGAGGGGTAATGCTCGACCGGCGCCACCGGATGCGCGGCGAACAGCTCGGGAAAGAGCCGCATCATCATCTTGCGGTTCTCCAGCATGTAGGAAACGCCGCTCGGCGTGCGCAGGTTGTCCTCGAGCACGAAGTAGTCGCCGTCGCCGGCGCGCACAAGGTCGATGCCGGCAATGTGCGAATACACACGGTTGGGCAGCGTGAGGCCGCACATCGCCAGCTGGTAGTCCTGGTTGGCCAGCACCTGTTCGGCAGGAATGATGCCGGCCCGCAGGATGTCCTGGCCGTGGTAGATGTCGTGCAGGAACAGGTTGAGCGCCTGCACGCGCTGCTTCAGGCCGCGCGACACCAGCGCCCATTCCGTGGCGGAGATGATGCGTGGAATGGTGTCGAAGGGGATCAGGCGCTCGCTGCCTTCCTTGTCGCCGTAGACGGCGAAGGTGATGCCGACGCGCCGGAACAGCCAGTCGGCCTCGGCGCGTTTCTGCGCCAGCTCCTCGGCGGGATGGCGGTGCAGCCAGTCCGCGAAGGCCTTGTACTCGGCGCGGATCTGACCCGGCGCCGCAAACATCTCGTCGTAGAAACGTGCCTTTGCACTCATGAACGTCACTCGAACACCGCCTGCGTAATGCCACTCCCTGTGCGAGGGTCGTCCTGGAGGTGGCAACGCAAGCTCTGTGCCAGCACGCTCAAGCACGCGGCTCAGCGGGTTCCGGCGCGCATACGGCGGGCCGCCGCCCGCTTGCGGTGCGGACGGGCCCTGCAAGCGGGCATAAAAAAACGGCGCACCGGGCGCCGTTTTTTCTTTGCAGCGACTGCCGCCGCGAACGCAGGCCTTAGAGCTTGCCAGCGTTCTCGGACAGGTAGGCGGCCACGCCTTCGGGCGAGGCGGTCATGCCCTTGTCGCCCTTCTTCCAGTTGGCCGGGCAGACTTCGCCGTGCTGCTCGGTGAACTGCAGCGCATCGACCAGGCGAATGATCTCGTCCATGGAGCGGCCGAGCGGCAGGTCGTTGACGATCTGGGCGCGCACAACGCCGGCCTTGTCGATGATGAAGGCGCCGCGGAAGGCCACGCCGCCGGCGGACTCGACGTCATAGGCCTTGGCGATGTCGTGGCTGATGTCGGCCGCCAGGGTGTACCTGACCGGGCCGATGCCGCCCTTGTCCACCGGCGTGTTGCGCCAGGCGTTGTGGGTGAAGTGGGAGTCGATGGAGACGCCGACCACTTCCACGTTACGGGCCTTGAAGTCGTCGATGCGGTGGTCCAAAGCGATCAGCTCGGACGGGCACACGAAGGTGAAGTCCAGCGGATAGAAGAACACCAGGCCGTACTTGCCCCTGAGGGCGGCGGATAGGTTGTAACTGTCGACGATCTCGCCATTGGCGAGAACGGCGGGAACGGTGAAATCCGGGGCAGGCTTGCCGACGAGAACGGCCATGAAGTTTCTCCTTGTTGGCTCATGAACGAATGGCGGGAAAGGGGATACCGCGCGAAGGCCGCATCATACACGAGGCGGCCGTACGGAAAATATTGCCGGGCCTGAAGGAAGGCTCAGGGTGCGCGGCGCCGCCAGAACAGCACCAGCCCGGACAGGGCCAGCACCGTGAAGAGCAGGGCCAGCGCATCCATGAACCAGGGACCATGGCGGCCGAAGACACGGCCGCTGTGCAGGTCGAGCACCACCTGCTCCCAGGCGACGTCGGCAGGCTCCCCGCCGGCTGCCGCCTCCGCGGGCTGGCCCTGGCCGTCGGGACCGGCCGGCGCCACGCTGAGGTCGCCGAGGTTGACGCTGAAGGTGCTTTCGCCCTGGCGCACCAGGACCTCGTCGCCGCGGCGGCCCACGGCGGAAAGACCGTCGGGGATGCTGCGCAGCGTGTCGGCCTGCCTGATGAGCTCGCCTTCCGGAGTCAGCAGGATGAGGCGGTTGCTGCAGGCGGCGAGGATCTGCCCGGGCTGCTCGACGACCCCGATGAGCCGGAGGCAGTCGCCCAGGACCTTGTCGTTGAGGCGGAGCTGGCCGTCCTGCACGGCAAGATCGCCGGTGGGCAGCCGGTGCACCAGCCCCGGCGCCGTCTCCGCTACCGCCGGTGTGCCGTAGAAGCTGCGCAGCCACGGGTGCTCGACCGGCGCCCGGTCCAGGCCCAGGTCGGCACGGTGATTGAGCAGCAGGCCGGTCGCCACCATCAGCAGCACGGCCAGCGCCGCCACCACAGAGACCACATAAAGGCCCCGCCACCACAAGGACCGGTCAAGGAATCTGGCCACGAAGGAATCTCCCGACGCCTGCGCGTCGTTGCAGCCGGTAAGCGCGATTGTAGCAGCGTCACGATGTCGCCCTGCCGGCCCGACACTGCCACCACGTTACCGGCAAGTCCGGTTCAGGAAACAAAAAAGCCCGGCGTGCCGGGCTTTTGCAGGGATGCCCCCTCAGGATTGCGCGGGCTCGGCGGCCTCGTTGATCAGCGGGGCCAGCTCTCCCTTCTGCGCCATCTCCATCATGATGTCGCAGCCGCCGATGAGCTCGCCCTTCACCCAGAGCTGGGGAAAGGTCGGCCAGTTGGCGATGCGCGGCAGCGTGGAACGGATCTCGGGGTTCTCCAGGATGTTCACGTAGGCAAAGGGCTTGCCGATCTGGACCAGGGCCTCGACGGCACGGGCGGAGAAGCCGCACTGCGGGAACTGCGGGGTTCCCTTCATGTAGAGGAGCACGTTGTTTTCAGCGATCTGCTGCTTGATGAGGGACTCGATATCCATGGAACTGCACCTGAGGAAAGGGATGGGCAAATTCTAGCGATTTGGTCGGGTATTGGCGACGCCCGACCGGCTGCAATAATGGCTCCGCATGCAGGGCAGCAATATGCGGGAAATTGCCGCCCTCCCCTGTTTGCCGCTACCATGGCTGGACGGCAGCCAGGCTGCCGTTTTTATTTGCGGAAGCCCGACGCTTCCGCCAGCCAAGCAGAATCAGCAGGTTACCCTTATGACCAGCGCGCTCATGCCGACCTATGCCCGGCAGCCTGTAGGCTTTTCCCGGGGCGAAGGCGTCTGGCTCTACGACACCGAAGGCCGCCGCTACCTCGACACCACCGCCGGCATCGCCGT
>JAJNDL010000294.1 GCA_021156385.1 Moraxellaceae bacterium
GCGCAGCGGCCACTGACGGAGAAAGAGAAGAGCTACTTCACCTATACGGCCGCCAACTACGCCCGCCTGAAGGACATTTATCGCGCGGAGGAGGAAGCCGCTCGTCGCATCGCCGGCAATTCCGTCCCCCTTACTTGAGCTGGTAGCTCAGGCCGATGGTCAGCAGGGAATCATCGGCCGTGACCGAGCTGTCGTCGTGCTTGGTGTCGTAGGAAACAAACAGGCCGAGCACGCCGGTGAGCGCAAAATGCAGCGCGGTACGTGAGCGTGCGATGGTGTTTTCTTCACCCCCTTCAACCGAGGCATTTTCGACAAGGCGACCGCCGGGCCGGAACTTCCACTCGAAGTTCAGTGCCGTACTGGCGACGGTATCCTCGTCGCGCTCCCGGGTCAGCTTGTCCTTGCTGTGACGCACGCCAGCGCCGGCGTCCAGCGTCAGCACCAGCTTTTCGGTCTTGAAGAACTGATGGCCGTAGCCGGTCGTGAGCATGGCCTGGTATTCGTAGAGGCTCTGCTGGTCCTTCTCGAACTGCGGCCTCACGAAAAGATAGTCGCGCGGCGTGAAATTCCAGCTGGTCTTTTCAATGGCCAGGTAGCGCTCGCGCGTATGGCGGCCCGTGACGCTGTCGGTTTCGTTCAGCACTTCGAAACGAAGCTCGTGTGTCCACACGTCGCGAACGTACTTGGTGGAGAGCAGGCCTTTCAGCGTTTCCAGGCTGCTGGTGCCGGTGGACTTGAGGTAGCTGGCCTGGACTTCGCCCGTTACCTTCGGCTTGGGTGGTTCCGGTGTCAGGGGCGACGGCACGGTGGCAGGGGAGGGTTGCGTTGCCGGTGTTGTCGCAGCAGGTGCCGGAGCGCCTGACGGAGGCGCAGAAGTCGTGGTGGGTGCAGGTGCGGCGGGGGCCGCAGGCGGAATCGGCTCTGGCGCCTCGGCCCATGCATGCGACGCCAGCATGCCTCCCAGCAACAGGATCCACCGTTGCATTGCTTCACTCCCTGAATCGATCGCCTCGTTTTCAGGAGGCGGCCAGCTCCTCACGCAGTGCGTCGAGTACCTGCCGGGTGGGTGGCGTGACGCCGCGCCATAGGCTGAACGCTTCTGCCGCCTGCTCGACGAGCATGCCGAGGCCATCGCGAATGTCCGCACCATGATCCGCCGCCCAGCGCAGGAAGACCGTGGGCGCTGCCCCGTACATCATGTCGTAGGCCTTTGCCGACGGGGCAAGGGCCGAGGGCGGCAGCGGAGGCAGGTCTCCCTGCAGGCTTGCCGACGTGCCGTTGATGACGAGGTCGAACTCCTGCCCGGCCAGCGTCTCGAAGCTTGACGCGCTGATCCTTCCTTCATCAGCGAAAAGTGCTGCGAGCTGCTCCGCTTTTCCCGGGGTGCGGTTGGCGACCACCAGTCGAAGCGGCTGCTCGAGCAACAGCGGCCCCAGCACGCCGCGTACGGCACCGCCTGCGCCCAACACCAGCACGCGCTGGCCACGAATCCTCCAGCCCGCATTCTGCACAAGATCGCGCACCAGGCCCGTACCGTCGGTGTTGTCACCGTGTAGCCGGCCTTGTGCATCGGTGAACAGCGTATTGACGGCACCGGCCTTTTCGGCGCGCGCGCTGCGCATTTCAGACAGCTGCCAGGCTTCTTCCTTGAACGGCACGGTTACGTTGCAACCACGGCCGCCTGCAGCGAAGAAGTGGCGCACGGCATCGGCGAAGCCGTCTTTTGCTGCCAGACAGGCCTCGTAGACGAGGTCTTGCCCGGTCAGCCGCGCAAACGCCGCGTGAATGCGCGGCGACTTGCTGTGCGCAACCGGATTGCCGAACACACAGTAGCGATCCATTCATGACTCCTGACGTTGCTGCCGCTTCCCGGGACAAAGCACAGTGCTTCCGGACTTGTGGCCCGCTGCTTACGCCCAGTCGCGGGGCCGCAGATAGTTTTCGTAAAGCGCGGCCTCCGGCGTGCCGGGCTCGGGCTGCCAGTCGTAACGCCAGCTGACCAGGTTGGGCAGGGAAGCCAGGATGGACTCGGTACGTCCGCCCGACTGCAGGCCGAAGAGCGTGCCGCGGTCGTAGACCAGGTTGAACTCGACATAGCGACCGCGACGGTAGAGCTGGAAGTCGCGCTCACGCTCGCCATACGGCGTGTGCTTGCGACGCGCGACGATGGGCTGGTAGGCATCGATGAAGCCGTTGCCGACGGCACGCATGAAGGCGAAGCAGGTGTCGGCGTCCCAGCGGCTGAGATCGTCGTAGAACAGCCCGCCGATGCCGCGCGGCTCGTTGCGATGCTTGATGAAGAAATATTCATCGCACCATTTCTTGAACTCGGCATGCACGTTTTCGCCAAAGGGGGCGCAGAGGTTGCGCGCGACCTGGTGCCAGTGCCGGCAGTCTTCGTCGAAGCCGTAGTAGGGAGTGAGGTCGAAGCCGCCGCCGAACCACCAGACCGGCGGCTGGCCGTCGCGCTCGGCGATGAAGAGCCGCACGTTGGCGTGGGATGTCGGCACATAGGGATTGCGGGGATGGATCACGAGCGAGACACCGAGCGCCTGCGCCTTGCTGCCCGCGAGTTCCGGGCGATGCGCTGTGGCCGACGGCGGCATGCGGTGCACATTCACATGCGAGAACAGGACGCCCGCTTTCTCGATGACGGCGCCGCCCTCGAGGATGCGCGAACGACCACCGCCGCCTTCTTCCCGCGTCCAGTCATCGGTGCGGAAGCGTGCGCCGCCGTCCTCTGCTTCCAGCATGGCGCAGATGCGATCCTGCAGGTCCAGCAGGAATTTTTTTACGGCAGCGACATCGGGACTGGCAGCGAAAGAAGAAGTGGTCATGGTGTCATCGGGCTCGCAGAACGACGCCGGTGACGGCGTCGCGGATTTCACTGGGTTTGGCGTCTCCGCCGAGAGTGCCCGGCAGGATATAGCCGAGGCCGTCGCCGAACTCGCGATGCAGCGCCAGCGGGGTGGGAACGGGAGGATGGCCACTGCGATTGGCGCTGGTCGACACCAGCGGGCCGCCCCAGGCACGGCACAGCGCCTGCACCCCCGGGTGCGCAGATACGCGAACGGCCAGCGAGGCATGCTCACCCCGCAGCCAGCGCGGCGCGCGCGGTGCAGGCACGATCCAGGTATAGGGGCCGGGCCAAGTCGCCCGCACGGCCTGCTTCTGCACCTCGTCGAGCGCTTCGAGCCAAGGCTCGATCTGTGCGATGTCGGCGGCAATGATGATGAGTCCCTTGGCCTCGCTGCGCTGCTTGAGCTCGAGCACCTTGCGGACGGCGCCTTCATCGAAGGGATCGCAGCCCAGGCCCCACACTGCCTCGGTCGGGTAGGCGATGACCTGGCCGGCCTGCAGGGCATGCACGGCGCAGCGCAAGTGGATGGGCGAGGGCAAAGAGGTATTGGACATGGCGGCG
>JAJNDL010000295.1 GCA_021156385.1 Moraxellaceae bacterium
GGCGACAAGGCGCCGGCGCTGAAGAAGGGCGATGTCGTCGTTGCCGTCGATCCGCGCTACTTCCGTCCCGCCGAAGTGGAAACCCTGCTCGGCGACCCCGCCAAGGCCAAGGAGAAGCTCGGCTGGGTACCGGAAATCACGCTGGACGAGATGGTAAAAGAGATGGTGGCGCACGACCTCGAGCAGGCGCAGCGCCACGCCCTGCTGAAGACGCACGGCTACGACATCGCCGTGAGCCGCGAGAGCTGATGATGGCCACGACCCTGCGCCCCGACAGCAAGATCTACGTGGCCGGCCACCGCGGCATGGTGGGCTCGGCCATCGTGCGCCAGCTCGAGGCGCGCGGCTGCCGCAACCTCGTCACGCGCACGCATGCCGAACTGGACCTCACCAGCCAGGCGGCCGTGGCGGAGTTCTTCGCCACGGAAAAGCCGGATGCCGTGATCCTGGCCGCCGCCAAGGTCGGCGGCATCCACGCCAACAACACCTATCCTGCCGAATTCATCTATGAAAACCTGATGATGGAGGCGAACGTCGTGCACCAGGCCTGGCGCAGCGGCGTGCAGCACCTGCTCTTCCTCGGCAGCTCCTGCATCTATCCGAAACTGGCGGCACAGCCCATGAGCGAACAGGCGCTGCTCACCGGTACGCTGGAGCCCACCAACGAGCCCTATGCCATCGCCAAGATCGCCGGCATCAAGCTCTGCGAGTCCTACAACCGGCAGTACGGCACGGACTACCGCTCCGTCATGCCCACCAATCTCTACGGGCCCAACGACAACTTCCACCCGCAGAACAGCCATGTGCTGCCGGCCCTGCTGCGCCGTTTCCACGAGGCCGCGCGGAGCGGCGCCGAGTCGGTGACGATCTGGGGCACGGGGACGCCGCGCCGCGAGTTCCTGCATGTCGACGACATGGCTGCCGCCTCGCTCTTCGTGCTCGACCTCGACCGCGCCACCTACGATGCCAACACCGAGCCCATGCTCTCGCACATCAACGTCGGCACCGGCAGCGACGTCGCCATCCGCGAACTCGCGGAAATGATCGCCGAGGTCACGGGCTTCACGGGCCGCATCGAGTTCGACACCACGAAGCCCGACGGCACGCCGCGCAAGCTCCTCGATGTGTCGCGCCTCGCCTCCATGGGCTGGCGCGCCTCGGTCGACCTCAGGGACGGCCTGCGCAGCACCTACCAATGGTTCCTCACCCACGCCGCGGACATGCGCACATGAACATCCTTCCCGTCATCATGGCCGGCGGTTCCGGCACGCGCCTGTGGCCGCTCTCGCGCGAGCTGCACCCCAAGCAGTTCCTGACGCTGCCCGGCGAGAAGCAGTCCATGCTGCAGATGACGGTGGCGCGGCTCGCCGGCCTCACGAAGGAGCTGCCGCTCGTCATCAGCAACGAGGAGCACCGCTTCATCGTCGCCGAGCAACTGCGCCAGATGGAAAAGCTGCGTCGCAACATCCTGCTCGAGCCGGTGGGCCGCAACACGGCGCCGGCCATCGCGCTGGCCGCGCTGCAGGCCACGCGCGACGGCGCCGATCCGCTGCTGCTGGTGCTTGCCGCCGACCACGTGATCCGTGACACCGCCGCCTTCCATGCCGCCGTGCGTCGCGCGCTGCCGCTCGCCGAACAGGGCCGGCTCGTCACCTTCGGCATCATTCCGACGGCACCGGAGACCGGCTACGGCTACATCCGCCGCGGCAGGTTGCTGGACGAAGGCGTCTTCGAAGTCGCCGGCTTCGTCGAAAAGCCCGACCTGAAAACCGCGGAAGGCTATCTCGCCTCCGGCGAATACGACTGGAACAGCGGCATGTTCCTGTTTCGCGCCAGTGCTTTCCTGCACGAGCTGCAAACCTTCCGCCCCGACATCCTCGACGCCTGCAAGGCTGCGCTCGATGCGCCGCAGAGCGACCTCGACTTCGTGCGCGTCGATGCCGCCGCCTTCACGGCCTGTCCGTCCGACTCCATCGACTACGCCGTGATGGAAAAGACGACACAAGCCGCCGTGGTGCCGCTCGCTGCGGGCTGGAGCGACGTCGGCGCCTTTTCCGCGCTCTGGGAAGTCAGCAGCAAGGACGACAACGGCAATGCGCTGCAAGGCGACGTCATCGCGCACGATACGCACAACTGCCTGGTCGAGGCCGAGAGCAGCCTCGTCGCGACCGTCGGCCTGCGCGACACCGTGGTCATCCAGACCAAGGATGCCGTGCTGGTCGCGCCGCGCGACCGCGTGCAGGACGTGAAGAAGATCGTCGAGCAGCTCAAGGCCCAGGGCCGCAGCGAATACCGCCTCCACCGCCAGGTCTACCGGCCCTGGGGCCATTATGATTCGGTCGACAACGGCGGCCGCTACCAGGTCAAGCGCATCACCGTGAACCCGGGCGCCAAGCTCTCGACGCAGATGCATCACCATCGCGCCGAGCACTGGGTCGTGGTGAAGGGCACGGCGCGCGTCACACTGAACGGCGTGGAGAAATACCTCACCGAGAACGAGTCCGTTTATCTTCCGGTGGGTGCCGTGCATGCGCTGGAGAATCCCGGCAAGATTCCGCTCGAACTCATCGAGGTGCAGGTTGGCGCCTATCTCGGCGAAGACGACATCGTGCGCCTGGAAGACCGCTACGGCCGGAGCTAGGCACGAACCCGGCCAGGAAAAAGCCCCGCATTGCGGGGCTTTTTTATCGCTGCGCTCAGGCCGGCTTGATGTGCTCTTCCGCCCGCAACCAGTAATCCTCCACCCAGGGCACGGGCTCGGTGTGCTTGTAGAGCTTCTTCCAGGCCGACTTCACGGGCCATTGGCCGGTAATCGCATCCAGCGGCCCCGGATCGCCCGGGAAGGCCACCACACGCGCCGTCGCCGGCAGCTCGGGCGTCTTCCAGAAGCGCAGCGGCCAGGCCGGCACGCATTGCACCTTGAACAGGATGCACCACTCGTCCGGCCAGAAGGTGACCTCGTTGATCTCGCGGCAGATGTAGATCTGCTCGATGATGTACTTGCGGAAGTATTCCTCGAAATTCGGCAGCAGCTTGTCGAGCAGGTAGCGGTTGGCACCGACGCGGAAGCGGAACACCGAGGTGTTGCCGATGCCCTGCCCCGGCTGCGTCCAGTTCTGCATGACGATGAAGGTCTTCTCGGGCTGGTACTCGAAGAGTTCGTCGAGCGGCCCCGTCACCACCACGTCGAGGTCGAGGAAGAGCCAGTCGCCGGTAAGGCCGAAGAGCTTGTCGGAGGTCTCCCAGAGCGCCATCTTGCGCCAGGGCGTGTTCTTCAGGTCGGCGCGCACGTCGACCGTCGGGCACGGCAGGCACTCGACCTCGGGCCGCACGCCCACGGCGTCGTCGGTCAGGCAGACGAAGCGCAGCTCGCCCTTGATCTGGCGGCGCACCATGGCATAGAGGCGGTTGACGTACTCG
>JAJNDL010000296.1 GCA_021156385.1 Moraxellaceae bacterium
GGTACCGTACGCAACTACATTTCTACAATTTTCGAAAAGCTCGGTGTACGAGACCGTGCGCAGGCCATACGCCGTCTGCAGGAGCTGGGCCTCTAGCCCTGCCTCACTCCGGCCGCCCTCACCACCAGAAGCCTTGATGCCGGGACCTGCCTTTGTCCTCTCTTCCCACCGGCCAGCGGTCGGACACCGTCCTGCCGTCGCGATTTGCCGGCAGGCCGTCGCGCATTGCCTTGCCCTGACCGCCGCGCCATGACATTTGTCACTTTTCGCCGCCCGCCCTGCTTTCTAGCATCCCGTACACGATCTGCTTCCAGGGAGGGAAGTCGAGCGATGCCCAGCAAAGCCCGCCGCCTTCTTGCCGGCCCGAGACCAACGATAATGAACCGACTCATGTGGCTGTGGCTCTGCCTCGGCCTCTCGCTGACCGGACATGCCTGTGGCCTGCAGGGCCTGCAGCAGGTCATCGACCGTGACGGGGTCAGGGTCTGGACCTGCGACATGCCCGACCAGACGTTGCGCGGCTTCAAGGCCGTCACCACCGTCGACAGCACCCTGGGCGGCCTCATCAGCCTGATCATGGATACCGGTGCCGCTTCCGAGTGGGTCTACCGCACCGACCGCATCGAGCTCCTGAAGCGTGACGACGACAGCCGCACCTTCACCGTACGTGCCGAAGCCGATTTCTGGCCACTCAAGGACCGCGACGTCGTCATGGACGGCCGCATCGTGCAGGACCCGGACACCCTCACCGTCACCGTCGACAGTCGCAGCGTGGCGAATCCGCAGTTCCCGCAGCGCGACAAGTTCGTGCGCATGCCGAGCATGTGGGGACGCTGGGAATTCCGCCCCCTGGGGAATGGCAAGGTGGAAGTGACCATGAGCGGGCATGCCGACCCGGGTGGCCGCATTCCGGATTTCCTCATCAATATGGTGGTCGAGGATACGCCCTTCCAGACCCTGCTCGGCCTGCGCCGCATGCTGGCCGCCGGCAAATACCAGCGCCTGCGCCTCGACGGCATCCGCGAGCGGTAAGACGGTGCCAGCGCCAGAATGAAAATGCCCCGGCAGATCCGGGGCATTTTCATTTCAGGGCTCGGCCTTGTGACTGCGCTCAGGGTGTCGGACCCGAATTGTCGGTTTCGGCTACGGCCTTCAGCGTCGCGAGGCCGTCCTCGAAGTCGCGACCGATCATGCCGTCCATGAACAGGCCCATCCAGCGCGAGATCGGGTTGTAGCCTGCGGTATCGCGCATGCTCCAGCTCACTTCGGTGCCACCCGGCACGGGCGTGAGGCGGAAGGCACCGGTGGGGCTCGAATCGAACTGCGGAAAGTGCAGCACATACTCCAGCAGACGGTCCTGTTCCACGCGCACGAAACGCATCTGGCCCTCGCCCTGCGAGGCGCTCTTCCACTCCCACTTCGCACCGGCGCCGCGCGCCGGCCCGCTGTAATTGATGGCCATGGCCGGGTCACGCCGGTTCCAGCTGCTCCAGCGACGCCATTCGCGCGGATCCTCCAGCAGCGAAAAGACACGCTCGGGGGGCGCCTGCACGAGGATGCGACGCTCGACCTGATAACCGTCGGGCAGCAGGAAGGCAGAGAGCACGAGCAGAAGGAGGAAGGCCGAGAAGCCTAGTAGGAGGCGCACCAGTAATTTCATTTTTTCAAGCCCCGTGGCGAGACCGGGCGCCGCAGGCGCGCGGTACTGGTAGGAAGGCCGTGGCAGGACGGCAGCGATGATTGAAGATGCGGGAGCCGTGGCCGCCGGTCAACTAAGCAATGTGTTCGAGTTGCGTTTTTTGCAGCGGCAGCGACGCGCGGCGGCACCCTGTTGGGCAGATAGGACACAGAAACGAAGAAGCCGCCAGACGGCGGCTTCTTCGGAACGCAATGCGCGCCAGCGGGATCAGGCCCACGCGCGCCTGAGAATCGCCAGCGCTTCCTCGCGATCGGTTTCCTTGGGATTGAAGATGATGGAGCCGTCGTTGATGGTGAGCTCGGCGATCTGCTCGAGCTGCACTTCCTGCACCTTGCCGGTCTCGGTCAGGGTGCGCGGCAGCTTGCAGCGACTGTAGAGCTCGTCGCGCAGGTGCCGCAGCGTGGCGATGGCCTTCTGTGCGCGCTCGTGCCGTGGTGTGGTGGCGAAGACGTCCGCGCCGGCCAGCGGCAGCAGCAGCTCGCCGATGCGATCGCCGTTCACGTCCTGGTTGTACTCCAGCACATAGGGCAGGAAGAGGCTCATGCACAGGCCGTGCGGCAGATGGCAGACAGCACCCAGCGAGTGGCCGAGCGAATGCACGAGGCCGACCATGGAGTTGGAGAACGCGATGCCGGCCATGGTAGAGGCCTGCGCCAGTTCGAGGCGGCCATCGGCGTCGGCGGGATTGTCCATGACCTTGAGCAGGTTCTCGCTGATCTTGCGGATGGCGCCGGTGGCGTAGGCATCGCTGATGGGATTGGCGCCGAGGCAGGTGAAGGCCTCGACGGCATGCGTCATCGCGTCCATCGCCGTCATTGCGGTGATGTGCGGCGGCAGGGTCAGCGTCATGCGCGGATCGAGCACGGCGGCATTGGGCAGGAGGAAATAGGAGGTGAAAGGCACCTTCACGCCTTTTTCCTTGTCGGAGACGACCGCGACCATGGTGGTCTCGGAGCCCGTGCCGGAGGTGGTGGGGATTACGAACAGCGGCTTCAGCGGACGCTTGAGGTTGTGCGCGCCGGAATAGACATGGAGATCGTCGCCGCCTTCGGACACCAGGATGTTGGTGGTCTTGGCGGTGTCGATCACGGAACCGCCGCCGACGGCGATGATGGCGTCGCAGTTGTTGGCGCGGTACATGCTGGCGGCATTGCGCACGGTTTCCATGCTGCTGTCGGGCGGTACGTCATCGAAGACGCAGATGACGGAGACTTCGGTTTCGGCAAACGCACTCTCGATGTGCTTGAGCAGGCCGACGGCGACCACGCCCTTGTCGGTGATGACCATGGGACGGCGCGCCTGTAGGGCATCGAGTTCGAAGGGGATGTGCTCCAGCGCCTTGTGGCCGGCAACGATCTTCACCGGACAGAAAAATTCGTAGTAGGGCTTGGTCATGTTTATTCCCCTTTCAGAAAGTTGGTGGCCACGCGGCCGTAGATGCGGGTGGCGAGGCCGAGCTTCTCGGCGACGCTGATGTCCGGGTAGCGCTTCACGGCACGCTCGGCGACGAGCTTCGGCAGGATCAGCACTTCCATGCGCGTCAGGCAGCGCACGAGACGGATGGCATGGGATACGTCGCCGTCGACATAGATGCGGTCGTTCGCGAACGCACGCGCCGTGCCCTCCTGGAAGGAGAGCACGAGAAAGGCGTGCGAGAGATGCTTGAAGCGTGCGCAGAGGTCGGGCTTGCCCTGGAAATCCTTGAGCAGCTTGAGCGTGCC
>JAJNDL010000297.1 GCA_021156385.1 Moraxellaceae bacterium
CGCATGATGGCGCGCAGGCGGTCGGCCTCCGGCCGGGCCCAGTCGCGCTGCAGCTCGCAGGCCAGCCCCAGCACCGTGACCGGCACGACGCCGGCCTGCCACATGCGCTGCAGCGCCGCCTCATGCGCCACCGGACTGACGCCGCCGATGGCGTCGACCACGACATAGACCTCGTAACCTTCGCGGCGTGCATCCAGCGCCGGAAAGGCCACGCAGACTTCCGTCCACAGTCCCGCGATGATCAGCTTCCGGCGCCCGCTGCGTTCCACCGCCGCGCGGAACTCCGGATCCTCCCAGGAATTCATGCTGGTGCGATCGATCTCCGGCACGTCCGGGAGTGCCGCACGCAGCTCCGCGTTGGTGCCCTGCATGCCGTGCTTCACGTAGATGGTGCTGAGCACCACCGGCAGGCGGAACACCGTCGCCACGCGGCCGAGCAGCGTGACGTTCGCCAGCAGTTCCTCGTGCCCGATCGAGTGCACGCCGGCGTACTGCTCAGGCTGGTAGTCGATGAAGGTGATGACGGCGTTCTGCGCCGTGAGCAAGGCATCGGGGTCGCGGAGCGGAGTGACGTCGGCCATGGCAGCCTCCAGGCAATGACGGCGCCGCGCCGGCGGGACGCCGCGAGCAGGCCGCCTTGCAAGCTTAGTTCGACGCAGCCGCCCTGGCCGGCAACATGGTCGATGCAGTACGCGGTGCACTTGCGGCGGCGGAGGCGAAGCCGCCGCGCGGCGCTCACAAGTTCAGCGTGACCTGCTGCGCGACGCGGCGGTCGCCGCGCGGCACCCGCGCCGGCTGCGGCAGGCCTTGCACGCCCAGCCAGTCCAGCACTGTCCATGCCTCCTCCTCCAGCTCCGGCAGCAGCTCCGCGTAACGCTCGACCAGGCGCTGGTGCCATGCCTGGAACGCGGCCCGCTGGCCCTCTTCCGCAGCACAGGACTGCAATTCCCGGAACACGCGTTCGCGCATCACCAGATCGTCGTGCAGGCGCTGGCGCAGGCCTTCGCGCACGGTTTCGCCGGGCTTGCCCGGTGTCGCGCGCCGCACGCCGTCGTGCTGGCGGTAGTAGACCAGCGCGGCCGGCGCGGCGATGAAATCGACGCCGCGCAGGGCGGCGCGGAAGAGGAACTCGTCGTCCTCCTGCGAACCGAGTGCCGGGTCCCAGGCGCCCATGCGCGCGCTGGCCGCGCGCGTGAAGAGATAACCGTGGATGGGCACGAACCACTGCCCGGCGATCATCGCGGCCAGCACCTGCGCCGCGTCGCCGCCGGCCGGCGCCACCGTCGCGGCGCCCTGCGGCAACGTGCCGTGGCCGTGGTGCAGCAGCGCGTAGCTGGCCATGCTCACCGCCGCGCCGCCGACCCCGGCGAGCGCCGCCGCGAGATGCCGGAGCGCGTCCGGCTCCATGAGGTCGTCGTCGTCCATGAAGTGGATGAAGTCGCCGCGGCTCGCCGCGACGCCGCGGTTGCGTGCCACCGCCGGCCCGCTGTTGCGCTGGCGAAAGTAGTGCAGCTCGAAGCACGGCAGGCGGCGGGCCTGCCAGCGCTCCAGCGCGCGTTGCGTCGCCGGCCCGGAGCCGTCGTCGACGACGATGACCTCGGCGGGCAGGAGCTGCTGCGCAGCGAGGTTGTCCAGCGCCTCCTGCAGGAACTGCGGACGGTTGTGGGTGGCAATGATGGTCGAAATCCGGGGGGCGGCCGACACGGCAAGGTCCTCCTTGAGGGCTGCGCACAAGCCGGTGTGCCCGTGGCAAGGCCCGGGGTTGGAAACGTCAGGCGGGACAAAGGCCCGCGGCAGCGGGTCGGGCGGTTCTGCTTCTTTGCTTGGCGTAATGCTGGCGCCGCTGCCCGCCGTAAAGGTTTACACAGCGATGCGAAGAGTCAATTTCAGTGAAGGAAATCCAACAAAGGCAAAACGGTCTTGCGACGATCTTCCGGCTCGCTGAAACGTCGCCGTCCTGATTCCGGTCTAACACTCTAGAGCCGACGGAATTTCGGCAGGACATCGTCGTGCCTGCCGCCCTGCGCTGCGTGCCCGGGAATTGCACCAGGCAGCGACCGGCACTGTCCGCGCCACGACGCCACAACAACGACGAGGAGGCACTCCGCGATGGCGATGCGAAAGGCCCTGGTGCGCGTGATCGCGCTGTTCGCGAGCATGGCACTGCTGATCGCCGGCAACGGCCTGCTCGGCACGCTGCTCTCGGTGCGCCTGGAGCTGGAGCAATTCTCCACCGCCAGCATCGCCGTGGTGCTCTCGATCTACTCGCTGGGCTTCATCGCCGGCTCGCTGTGGCTGGACCGCGTCATCCACCGCGTCGGCCACATCCGCGCCTTCGCCGCCTTCGCCGCGCTCTACTCGGCCTGCATCCTCTCCTTTCCGCTGCACGTCTCGGTGGCGGGCTGGATCGTGCTGCGCGTGCTGACCGGCTTCTGCATCGCGGGGCTGACGCTGGTGATGGAGAGCTGGCTGAACGGGCGCGCGACGCTGCAGAACCGCGGCCGGCTGCTCGCCGTGTACATGGTGATCTTCTATCTCGCCGCGGCCTGCGGCGCGCTGCTGCTGCGCAGCGGCGATCCGGCGCAGATGATGCTCTTCAGCCTGTCCGGCATCCTCGTCGCGCTGGCGGTGATCCCGCTCGCGCTGACCCGCGAGAGCGCGCCGGAGATCCTGCCGGCGCCGCGCATGAAGCTCGGCGAACTCGCGCGCCACGCGCCGCTCGGCGTCGCCGCCGCCTTCACCTCGGGCATGGTGACGAGCGCCTTCTCCGGCGCCGGGCCGATCTACGGCGTGCGCATCGGGCTCGCGCCGGAAACGATCGCGATCTTCATGGCGGTGCCCATCATCGCCTCCATGGCGATCCAGTCGCCGGTGGGCTGGATCTCCGACCGCCTGCCGCGCAAGTCCGTGCTCGGCGTCGTCGCCCTGCTCGCCACGGCGACGGCGGCGGTGATCCCGTTCGCGCAGCAGTTCTCGCTGACGCTGCTGGTGGCGACCATCGCGCTGCACGTCGCGCTGGCCTCGGTGCTCTATCCCATGAGCCTCGCCATCACCCACGACGCCCTCGACGCGCACCACGTGATTCCCGCCAATGCCACGCTGTTGCTGGCGCTGGGCCTGGGCACCGTGATCGGCCCGCTGGCGGCGCCGGTGGCGATGGCCGTGCTCGGGCCGGCGGGACTCTTCATGTTCATCGCGGGCGCCCTGGGCGTGCTGGTGGTGATGCTGTTCGTGCTGAACCGGCGCCAGCCGGCGGTGGCGGTGGCAGACCAGATCCACTGCGTCGTCGCGCTGCCGCCGGGCGGCTCGCCGCTCGTGTCCGAACTCGATCCGCGCGCCGACGCCGACGACTTCACGGCGCTGCACCACAACATCGAGGAAGCCGAGGAGCCCGGCGAGCTGCGGCGCTCGG
>JAJNDL010000298.1 GCA_021156385.1 Moraxellaceae bacterium
CGTTGGCGAAGCGGAAACCCGACCCACTTTAGGTATGTCTTTCAAACACCGTGCGCGTTCGAGGAGCAAATTGCATACCAGCTAGGGACTCCCCGCATTTTGCGGCTTACCCCTCGCCAGCGGTGCCCCAACCCCTCCTGAGGCACCATTAAAGAGCAGACTACAAATCAAATTGCACCAATATGGTGCTCATGTCCCACTTCAATTCGTAAATGGAACTCGCCATTCACCGCTTCGGCTGACAGCACCACATGGCCGTGGATGCGGCACCAGGCCGGGATGTCGTGCATGACGCCGGGATCGGTAGCCACTACCAGCAGCCGGTCGCCGGCCTTCAGCCCGCGGATGGCGTTCTGGGTCCGTATCACCGGGATCGGACACAGCAGGCGCCGTGCATCAAGCTGGTGCATTTCTTCCTTCATTACAGGTACCAAGCCTCCGGCACCTCGGCCGTCCGCAGGGGCACCACCCTTACCTGCCTGGCCACTCCGTCCCGCTTGACGATCTCGACCTCGATCTCGTCCGCTTCGCGGCCCTGGCTGAAGCGGCCGGCAATGCGCGCCGCGCTCAGCAGGTCCGCGTCGTCCGGCGTACCGTCGACCAGGACCAGCGGCCCGTTGTGGCTGAGGATGCGTATGTGGTGGAACTCGCGGCGGTAGCCCTCGAGGAAGTTGTTCTCGCCCTCCTCCCGCCCGACGATCAGCTTGAAGTGCGGCGCCGGCCGGATGTGGCGGCCGACCTTGAGCAGCATGATGTCGTCGAGCTCGTAGCGGCGCTCGCCGCGGGCGGACCAGAGGTCGGCCAGCTTGCGCGAATAATTCTCGTCGGTCAGGAAGCAGCAGCCGCCGGCGGGCTGGGCCCAGTCGCTGAAGCCGAACTGTTTCGCCAGCTCGATCTGCGGCTGTCGGCTGCGGCCATGGAAGTCGTAGAGCTTTTCCCGGTCTACCCAGCCTTCCCGCTCGGGTTTCGTCGGGGCGAGATTCTTGGCCGAAAGGGGGCGCAGGAGCAAGTCGTCGGCCCCGGATTCCTTGGCAATGAGCGGCATGGTCATGGCGCGCTGCGACTTGGGGCGCTGGCCCACCACTTCGCCGGTGATGATGAAATCGAAGCCGCGGTCAGCCGCGAACTCCCGGGCCCGGTTCACATAGCCCATGGCCTTGCCGACCATGAAGATCTTGCAGTCGAGGCAGGGGTTCAGGTTGGCGCCGTACCCGTGCCTCGGGTTCAGCACCACATCCTTGTATTCCTCGGAGATGTCGATGATGTGCAGCCTGATGCCGAGCTGCTCGGCCGACCACAGCGCATTGTTGCGCTTCTGCTTCTGCTGGGCCTGCTTGCGGATGGCGTGAGTGTGGCCCTCGACGCAGAAGCCGGTAAAGAAGTTGACGCCTTCGACCTCGATGCCCTGCTCCTGGACCACGCGCACGGCCAGCATGGAATCCAGGCCACCTGAAATCAGGGCCAGGGCTTTGCGGCGGGGAGGGTTTTCAGACATGGCGCAACGGGAGAATGGCGAAACAGGGCGCGCATTATAGGGCCATGTCCGGCAGATCGCATGGCGAAAAAGCGGTTTTGCCGGGAAAAATGCCGGGCGGCTGCCGGCGAGCTGAGCCGCCCTGATCCAGGACAACCCGGCCGCCTCCCGCCCCGGCACACTCTGGCCAAAGCCCGGTCATTAAGAAAAAATCCCGCCACTCGCTAGAATGGCAACAGGTCCCCTCCGAGAGTCCCGATATGGAATGCATCTTCTGCAAGGTGGCAAACAAGGAAATCCCCGCCAAGGTGGTGTTCGAGAATGAGCGGCTCATCGCCTTCCACGACCTGTTCCCGCAGGCACCGACCCATGTGCTCGTCATCCCCAAGGCGCACTTCAACACCCTGAATCATGTGCCGCCCGAACAGGCCCCCCTGCTCGGCGAACTCATGTCCACCGCGACGCACATCGCCAAGGAGCTCGGCATCGACGAGAGCGGCTACCGCGTCGTGATGAACTGCAATGCCGACGGCGGCCAGAGCGTCTACCACATCCACCTCCACCTGCTGGGCGGCCGCCACCTGGCCTGGCCGCCGGGCTGAACCCGTGCCGGATCCAATATGCGCCACTACTCACTGATCGACCGCTTCATCACCGAAGCCGACCGGGCCCTGCGCACGGTTGCGCCGCAGGCCACGCACGCGCAGCGCGCCAACCCCGCAAGCCAGCATGACGAGGCTCGGCTCACCGAGGCGGAACGTCGCCACGCCGCCGGCCTCATGCGCATCAACCACACCGGCGAGGTCTGCGCCCAGGCGCTGTACCAGGGCCAGGCATTGACGGCACGACTGCCCGAAGTGCGTGCGGAAATGGCGCAGGCCGCCCGCGAAGAGGAGGACCACCTCGCCTGGTGCGAGGAGCGCGTTCGCGAACTCGGCTCGCACACGAGCTACCTGAATCCGCTCTGGTATGCCATGTCCTTCGGCATCGGCGCCGCGGCTGGCGTCGCCGGTGACAAGTGGAGTCTGGGCTTCGTCGCGGAAACGGAGAACCAGGTCTGCGCGCACCTCAAGGACCACATGGCGCGCGCGCCGCTCAACGACGGCAGGACACGCGCCATCATCGACCAGATGCACGACGACGAAGCCCGTCACATGAACATGGCCCTCCAGGCCGGCGCCGCCGAACTGCCGGCGCCGGTGAAGCAGCTCATGACGCTGATGTCGAAAGTGATGACATCGCTGACCTACCATATCTGATCGGGCCGGGGTCGAAAAAAAACGGCGCCGTAATGGCGCCGTTTTTTTCGGTCGGCAATCAGAGCCAGCCGCCCCGATGCAGCTCGCGCATGATGGCGGAAACGAAGCCGTCGAGCTCGGCCTGCCGGTCGCGCCGCGTGAGCGTGCGTGAGCGACCCTGCCAAATCACCTCGCCGTTCGCGGTATCGTAAAGACGCGTTTCCACGATGGCCCGGGACTGACGCGCCTCGCCTCCGGCAGGCGCGCCGGCCAGCCAGGCATCCTGTTGCCAGCCCACGCGCGTGCCGGGATCGCGCGCCGGCGCATGCAGCGCAAAACCGGACTCCGGCGCCGCATCCGCGCCCACCTCGAAATTCAGCAGCCGCACCACGAGCACGGCAGTGGCGCCTTCCGCTTTCACCTTCTGCAGGACTTCCTCGCGCAGCGGCTGCCGGTCACCCGGGAATTGCCGGCTGGCCAGCAGCACCTCGCGCTTGCGCGCAACGAATTCGCGGGCGAAGGCCTGCTCCATCTCGGCCTGGACCTGCGGAGTCGTCGTAATCCCCACCAGCAGGACCTTGGTCAGCGCAGCAGGCACGGCCTTTCGGCTCGTCACTTCCTCCATGCGCGTGCCGGAGACGGTGTGGCAACCCGCCAGCAGCAGTGTGATCAGGCAGAGGGACAGCCGCAGACTCCTC
>JAJNDL010000299.1 GCA_021156385.1 Moraxellaceae bacterium
GTAGTACATCGGGATCTCGCGCTTCTCGACGAGCGCGCCGGAGCGCCAGCCGCGGCCGTCGATGACCTGCTCGTTGGCGAGCACGGTCTGGTCCACCGGATCCCAGTTCACCACGCCGGATTTTTTATAGATCACGCCCTTCTCGAAGAGCTTCGTGAACAGCCACTGCTCCCAGCGGTAGTACTCGGGCCGGCAGGTGGTGACTTCGCGCGACCAGTCGATGGCGAGGCCCAGCGATTTCAGCTGGCCCTTCATGTAGTCGATGTTGGAGTAGGTCCAGGCGGCGGGCGCGACCTGGTTCTTCATCGCGGCGTTTTCGGCGGGCAGACCGAAAGCGTCCCAGCCCATGGGCTGCAGCACGTTCTTTCCCCGCATGCGCTGGTAGCGCGCGATCACGTCGCCGATGGTGTAGTTGCGTACGTGGCCCATGTGCAGCTTGCCCGAGGGGTAGGGGAACATGGACAGGCAGTAGAACTTTTCCCTGGCCGGCTGCCCCTGAGGTGAAGAGTCGCTGGCCCTGAAGGCCTGGGAACGTTCCCACTCCTGCTGGGCGGCTTTCTCGATGTCTTGCGGGCGATATTGTTCGTGCATGGCGCGGACCGGGCGGAAAAGAAAAAATCGTGGAAAATCAAAGCCGCGTAGCATAGCGTAGGCGCCGATTCGAGACCATGACCAACGCTTCAAGGACCAACATCAGCCAGGGGTAGGGAAAGGATGACCGCCTATGTCTTTCTGCGCAGCCTCCTGGCGCCGCCCATGCTGCACATCCTGCTGTTGCTGCTGGGGCTGGTGCTGCTCTGGCGCCGGTGGCGCTGGCTGGGCGGCAGCCTGATCGTCTTCTCCCTCGTCACGCTCTACCTCATGGCCACCCCCTGGGGCGCCAACACGCTTGCCCGCGGCCTGGAAACTGAGAAGCCGCTGGACCTGCTGCGCCCGGAAGGCTGGCAGGGCGCCCAGGTCATCGTCGTGCTGGGCGGCGGCCATGACACGGCGCCGGAGTTCGGCGGCCGCGACGTGCCCAACTACTGGACGGCCAGCCGCCTGCGCTATGGCGCCGCGCTGTACCGGCAGACCGGCCTGCCGCTGCTGGTCAGCGGTGGCATCGTGGGCTACGGCAGGGAGTCCGAGGCCGCCATCATGGCGCGCAGCCTGCAGCAGGACCATATCGTCAATGTGCGCTGGCTGGAGGCGCGCAGCCGCACCACCTGGGAGAACGCGCAGTACACCCGCGAGCTGCTCGAGGAAGACAACATCAATCACGTCCTGCTGGTGACGCAGGCCGCACACATGCCACGGGCACGCCTGGCCTTCGAGCATGCCGGCTTCACCGTGACGGCGGCGCCCATCGACTTCTCGCAGCCCGAACGGATGTCCAGCCTGATGCGCTTCGCGCCGAATGCCGTCAGCCTGATGCGCTCGGCGCAGGCGCTGCACGAATACATCGGCCGGCTCGCCTATCACGCCCGCATCTGGATGGACTGATGCAGCGCATCACCGCGGTTCCCGTCAACGTCGTTACCGGCTTCCTCGGCGCCGGCAAGACCACGGCCATCCGGCATTTGCTGGAGGAGCGGCGCGAGGGCGAGCGCTGGGCCGTGCTGGTCAATGAGTTCGGAAAGATCGGCATCGACCAGGCCGTGCTGGGCGGCGAGGGCATTGCCGTGAAGGAACTGCCGGGCGGCTGCCTGTGCTGCGCCAACCAGCTGCCGCTGCAGGTGGCACTGTCGCAGCTGCTCTCCCGCACGCGGCCGACGCGCGTGCTCATCGAGCCGACCGGGCTCGGCCATCCGGTGCGCCTGCTCGAGGCCCTGCGCGAGCCGCACTGGCGCGAGGCCCTGGACGTGCGCGCCACGCTGACACTGGTGGACGCTCGCGACCTCGCCGATCCCCGTGTCGTCGAGCACGAGACTTTCCGCGCCCAGGTCGAGGCGGCGGACGTGCTGGTGTTCAGCAAGGACGACGTGCTGGCCGAAGACGACCGCGCCCGTGCCCGCGACTTCGCCGCCGGCCTGCTGCCGCCGAAGGCGCATGTGCACTTCATGCGGGAGGGCCGCCTCGAGCGCGGCTGGCTGGACCTGCCGGGCCGGCCGCAGCCATTGCGCCGTTCGCTGCTGCACCTGCCGAAGCCGGGTGTGGCACCGGAAAGCGGCCCCGCCCTGGAGCCGCCCTACCATTACAGCGAGCGCCTCGGCGAGGCCGCCGTGGCCGGCTGGGCGTTCCCGCGCGACTGGGTGTTTGCGCACAACGCCCTGCTCGACGTGCTCTTCGGCATCGCCGACAAGCTGCGCGTGAAGGGCGTCTTCCATACCGACAGCGGCTGGATTTTCTTCAATGCCACCCGCCATGAGACGGTCGTGAACAGCGAGCCGCCGCGTAGCGACAGCCGGCTCGAGATCATTGCCGCCACGGAGTTCGACGCCGTTGGCATCGAGCAGGCCCTGCTTGCGGCCCGCCTCGGCGACCTGAAATGAAAAAGCGGCCATCGGCCGCTTTTTCATTTCAGGTTTTTATATTTCAGGACACTGGCGCCGTCCCCCGGCGTTTCCAGCCGACCAGCAAGAGCACCGCGCAGGCCGCCAGTGCCGGCCAGTTGCCCAGCACCATGTAGGGCGTCATTCCCTGGTAGGCATGGGCAGTGGTGCGCATCACCAGGCGCTGGAAGGAAGGGGCCTGCTCACGCACCTTGCCATCCACGTCGATGATGGCGGAGATGCCGTTGTTGGTGGCGCGGATCACTTCACGGCCGGTCTCCCTGGCGCGCATGCGCACCATCTGGAAATGCTGGTGCGGGCCGATGGAAGTGCCGAACCAGCCGTCGTTGGAGATCGTGGCGAGCACGTCGCTGTCGGCGGCAAGACGGCGCACGAGGTCGGGGTAGGCGATCTCGTAGCAGATCATGGGGCCCAGCCTGAGCTTCTGCACGGAAAGCATCTGCTGGTCGCGGCCGCCTTCCGTGAAGCTGGTCATGGGCATGTCGAAGAACGGGATGGTGCCGCGCAGCCAGCCTTCCAGCGGGATGTACTCGCCGAAGGGCACGAGGCGCTGCTTGTGGTAGACGCCGTCGCCTTCGCCGAGCGCAATGATGCTGTTGTGGATGGTGTAGGTGCGCGCGACATCGTCCACGGCGACATAGGGAATGCCGGTGACGAAGGCCGAGTGGCCGGTGAGGGCGTTGTTCTGCATCTCGGTGAGGAAGTCCACGGACTCGTGGTAGAACATCGGGATCGCGGCTTCCGGCCAGATCACGAGGTCGCGGCCCCACTCCGTCTTCGAGAGCTGGCGATAGATGTCGACGGTCTTGTCGCGCCATTCCAGCTGCCATTTCACTTCCTGCGGGATGTTGCCCTGCACGATGCTCACCGAGAGTGCATCGCCGGTGGGCGTCGTCCACTGCACGGCCTGCAGCGCGCGCCGAAGAGCGGCGCATAGCCCGCCAGCGGCGTATCGATGAAGGCATAGCCGGTGAAGAGCCAAGGGAAGCCGGTCAGCACCCAGGAGCGCAGCCACTCGCCGAGCACCCACAGTGAGGGCAGCGCCAGCAGCGCCACCCGCTGCAGGCGGAAGCGCGCATACAGCCATCCCAGCAACGCGAAGAACAGGGCCATCACCGCGGCCAGCGCCGCCACCATGGGCGTGGCCAGCCAGGGCGGCGTATAGCCGTAGTCGTGGATGGAGACATAGAGCCAGTGCGTGCCGTAGCCCCAGAGGCCGAAGCCGTAGCACCAGGCCAGCCAGGCCGTGCGCTTCACGCCGTGGTCGCGCAGCAGTTCGCCGGCAAGACCGATGGTGAGCAGCGCGGCCGGCCAGAAATCGAAAGGGGAAAACGCAAAGGGCGTCAGCGCGCCCAGCGCCAGCATGAGCAGCGGCAGCAGGCGATGACGGCGCAGGGTGTCGAGCAGGGCGGAGAGTCGGGGCATGGCGTCGGGCGGGGAGCGGCATGTGCCGCTCCCGGAAATTCATCGGAAAATGGGATCAGCTCTTTCTTTGCAGCCGGAGCAGGCGGATGGCACGCGAGTCGGCCGCCAGCACGGTGAAGCGCCAGTCGCCGATGGTGATCTCCTCGTCGCGCTCCGGCAGGCGCTCGAAGGCATTCATGACGATGCCGCCGATGGTGTCGAAGTCTTCGTTGCTGAAGTCGGTGTCGAAGTGGTCGTTGAACTCGGCGATCGGCGTGATGGCCTTGACGCTGAATTCGCCGGGGCCGATCTCGCGGATCAGCACGTCCTCTTCCACCTCGTAGTCGTGCTCGTCGGCAATGTCGCCGACGATCTGCTCCAGTGCGTCTTCCAGCGTGACCAGCCCGGCGATGCCGCCGTATTCGTTCACGACGATCGCCATATGGTTGCGTTTGGCGCGGAATTCCTTGAGCAGGCGGTCGAGGCGGGTGGACTCCGGCACGAAGAACACGGGGCGCAGGTAGTCCTTGAGGTCGAAGCGCTCGCTGCGCTCCGGACTGATCAGCTTGAGCAGGTCCTTGGCGAAGAGGATGCCCATGACCTCGTCGGAGTTGTCGGCATCCAGCACCGGGAAGCGCGAGTGCGCCGAGTCGATCAGGATGGGCAGGAACTCCTTCGGCTCCATGTCGGAGCGCACCGCCACCATCTGCGCACGCGGAATCATGATCTCGCGCACCTGGCGTTCGGAAACCTGCAGGGTGGATTCGATGATGCGCAGCGCGTCGGGGTCGAGCAGGCCGCGCTCGCCCGCGTGCTGGATGACCTCGGCGAGATCCTCGCGGTTCTGCGGTTCGCCGGAGAGGGCGTGGGTCAGGCGGCTCAGCCAGGACCGGGGTTGCTGTTCGCCCGAAGGTCGGTCTTCACTCATGGCAGGTCTCTTTCCTTAACTTGGTTCGCTTCGTCCGTTTCGTACGGATTCTCTATGCCGAGGCTGGCCAGGGCGGCGATCTCGCGCGCCTCCATGACCCCGGCGTCCTCGTCCTCGATGTGGTCGAAGCCGAGCAGGTGCAGTACCCCGTGCACCGTGAGATGGGCCCAGTGCGCGTGCACCGGCTTGCCCTCCGCGGCGGCCTCCGCGGCCACCACGGGGGCGCAGATTACCAGATCGCCCAGCGGCAGGACCTCGAGCTGCGGGCGCAGGAAGTCCGGCAGGTCGCTGGGGAAGGACAGCACGTTGGTGGGCTTGTCCTTCTCCCGGTAGTCGCGGTTCAGCGTGCGGCTCTCCTCGGCGTCGACCAAGCGCACGGTGATTTCCACCGGCTCGGCGTGGCCGGCTTCGGCAAGCGCGGCCTCGGCCCAGCGCGTGAACTCGTCCACGCCGGGGAGGTCGGCCGCCGCGATGGCGATCTGCAGGTCGATGAGTACGCTACTGGCAGCAGGTTGCATGCCAGGTTACGCCTGGGGCTCGTCGCCGGAGGATGCACCGGCGTCCGGCGGCGCGCTCGGGCGTACCGGGCGTTTGGCGGCGTCATGGGCCTCGTAGGCCTCGACGATGGCCTGCACCAGGCGGTGGCGGACCACGTCGCGCGAGGTGAAGCGGGTGATATGGATGCCCTTCACGTCGTGCAGCACGCGGATGGCGTGGGCAAGGCCGGATTCCTGGCCGCGCGGCAGGTCAACCTGGGTGATGTCGCCGGTGATCACCGCCTTGGAGCCGAACCCCAGGCGGGTGAGGAACATCTTCATCTGCTCGGGCGTGGTGTTCTGGCCTTCGTCGAGGATGATGAAGGCGTTGTTCAGCGTGCGCCCGCGCATGTAGGCCAGCGGCGCGATCTCGATGACCTGCTTCTCGATGAGCTTGGCGACGCGCTCGAAGCCCAGCATCTCGTAGAGGGCGTCGTAGAGCGGACGCAGGTAGGGGTTGATCTTCTCGGTGAGGTCGCCGGGCAGGAAGCCGAGCTTCTCGCCGGCCTCCACGGCCGGACGCACCAGCAGGATGCGGCGGATCTCGTCTTTTTCCAGCAAGTGCACGGCAGCGGCCACGGCGAGATAGGTCTTGCCGGTGCCCCACCACCTGCAGGGGCGGAGCGTCCTCGAGCGTGGCAAGCAGCACGTGCACGGCCTCGGCATCGAGGTGCTCGGTCTGGCCGGTCTCGGCGTAGAGGGTTTCCAGCACGTTCACGGCCGTGTTGACGGGGCCGGCCGGGCCTTCCACGCGAAACTGGTTGCCGCGGCTGTGGATGGCCACGCCGAGACGCTGTTCGATGAGTTTGATGTGCTCGTGGAATTGCCCGCTGAGCTCGCTGAGGCGGCGGGTATCGTTCGGTTCCAGCGTGAGCTGGCGGCGTGCGTTGGGACGGATGTTCAAGCTGGGTGTGGCCACTCTTTCGGGAAGTCAGGATAACGTAATCCGGCAGGGCCAGTCAGCTTTCCGGCGGTGGGCGGCAGGAAGCCGGCGACTGGCTCCGGCACGTCACCTATATGGCGGCCGGGTACCTGTTTTCAAGCTGAGCAGGCGGTCAGGAAGGCGGGCGCTCCGGCACGGACTCCGCCGCATTCCGTCCCCGCCGGCGGTGCCGGCCGGGGCGCAGCATGGCCACCATGCGCTCCTGCATGCGTGCACTGACCAGCAGCACCAGCAGGACGACGAGCATGGTAAGGGCCGAGTCCACATAGAGCCCGGCGCCGCAGCCCAGGCCCAGGATGGTCGCCATCCAGATGGAAGCGGCGGTGGTCAATCCCTCCACACGGCCCTCGGCCTCGTTGCGCATGATCACGCCGGCTCCGAGGAAACCCACGCCGGTCATGGCGCCCTGCATGATGCGGCTGATGGAGGCCGGGTCGCGGCCGCTGAGCGTGATCACCATCCAGGCGGCATAGGCCGCGCCCAGCGCCACCAGCGCGTGGGTGCGCAGGCCGGCCGGCTTCTGCTTGATGCCGCGGTTGAGGCCGAGCACGGCGCCGCAGAAGGCGGCGCTGCCGAGGCGCAGCAGGAGGTCGAGGTGGGTGTTCATCGGGTGCCTGCGGGCAGCGGATACTGCCTGCATTGCAGGAGAGCGCGGCAGTCGCGGCAAGCTCTGCTACCAAACCTGTACAGCTCTCCGCAAACATGAAGGCCTGCATGCGCAGGCCTTCATCTGGGTGCCGTACGGCCCGGGATCAGCTCTCGACCCAGACCGGCGCGCCGGCACGCAGCGCATTGACGCTGGCCACTTCCGCAATCTCCACGTCGGCGAACTTGCCGATGAGCCCGGCATCCGGCCAGGGAAAGTGCACGAGGCGGTTGTTTCCGGTGATGCCGATGAGCTGGCCTTCCATGCGCTCGGACTTGCGGTCCACCAGCACGCGCTGTGTCGTACCGACCATGGCCGCCGTCTTGCGCGCGGTGTGTGCGGTGATGCGGTCCTTGAGGATCTGCAGGCGCTGCTTCTTCACCTCTTCCGGCGTGTCGTCCGCCATCTCTGCGGCGGGAGTGCCCGGGCGCTTCGAGTAGATGAAGCTGTAGGAATGGTCGAAGTCGACTTCGGCGATCAGGTTCATGGTTTCCTCGAAATCGGCATCGGTCTCGCCAGGGAAGCCGATGATGAAGTCGGAGGAAATATGGATGTCGGGACGCACGGCCTTCAGCTTGCGGATGCGCTCGAGGTAGTCGGCTGCCGTGTGGTTGCGCTTCATGCCGGCCAGCACGCGGTTGGCGCCGGACTGCACCGGCAGGTGCAGGTGCGAGACCAGCGTCGGCGTATCCGCATAGACGGCGATGAGGTCGTCGTTGAATTCCAGCGGATGCGAAGTCGTGTAGCGGATGCGGCCGATGCCGGGCACGGCGGCGACGTGGCGCAGCAGTTCCGCGAAGGAGCAGATGCGGCCGTCGTGGAAGGCGCCGCGGTAGCCGTTGACGTTCTGGCCGAGCAGCGTGACTTCGCGCACGCCTTTCTGCGCCAGGATGGCGACTTCCGCGATCACGTCGTCGAAGGGCCGCGAGACTTCCTCGCCGCGCGTATAGGGCACGACGCAGAAGGTGCAGTACTTGGAGCAGCCTTCCATGATGGAGACGAAGGCCTTGTGGCCGTCGACGCGCGGTTCGGGCAGGAAATCGAATTTCTCGATCTCGGGGAAGCTCACATCTACCAGCGTGATCTTCCGGGCGTTCCGCTCGTCGAGCATCTTCGGCAGGCGGTGCAGGGTCTGCGGGCCGAACACGAGGTCGACGAAGGGCGCGCGTTTCTGGATCGCGGCGCCTTCCTGCGAGGCGACGCAGCCGCCGACGCCGATCACCACGTCCGGACGCGCCTCTTTCAGCTTGCGCCAGCGGCCGAGCTCGGAGAACACCTTCTCCTGCGCCTTCTCGCGGATGGAGCAGGTGTTGAGCAGCAGCACGTCGGCGTCTTCAGGGTTGGAGGTCAGCTCCATGCCATGGGAGTCGCCCAGCAGGTCGGCCATGCGCGAGCTGTCGTACTCGTTCATCTGGCAACCCTGGGTTTCGAGATAGAGCTTCTTGGCCATGGTCGTGCACGGGAAGTCGCGGAAAGGCGGCGATTATAGCGGCGGCCTCCGCCTGCGGACAGGCAAAGCGGGCTTTCCCTACAAATGCGAGGTTTTCCCGCCGACGGCGGCACTATATCCTCACGCGCTCTGGGGCCGGCCCTGTTACGGCCAGCGCCCCGACCGGAGAGTGGTGTTGAAGAAAGTCACGATAGCCCTGCTGTGGCTGTTGCTCTCGGCAACGGCCTGGGCGAACAACAAGGAAGATTTTCTCGCGGCGCGCGAGGCCTACCGTACGGGCGACCTGGCGAAGGTGGCCGAGCTCGCCAAGAGCCTGTCCGGCGATCCGCTCGGCATCTATCCGCGCTACTGGCTGCTTTCGCGCCAGCTCGACCAGCTGGAGCCTGCGCAGATCCAGCCCTTCCTCGACTATTACCAGGGCAGCTGGCTGGCCGAGCGCCTGCGCACCGAATGGCTGCTGTCGCTCGGGCGGCGCGGCAACTGGACGCTGTTCCGCGAGCAGTACCGTCTGCTGCAGGACGAGCCCTCCACCGACCTCTATTGCTACAACGTCAGCGCCCGCCTGGCGCAGGGCGAGGACAAGGTGCTGGCCGGCGCCCGCGCCGTGCTCTGGTTCACCACCCGCGACCTGCCGGCCGCCTGCGGGCCGGTGCTCGAGAAGCTGCTGGCTTCCGGCACGGTCAGCGAGGCCGATATCTGG
>JAJNDL010000300.1 GCA_021156385.1 Moraxellaceae bacterium
CGACCTCGATCGCGACTCCCAGCTTGCCACCATCGGTGCCGGTGCCACCGGCCCGCAGGTGGAGGCCCTGCTGAACCGGCTGGGCTATACGCTGGGGCACTTCCCGCAATCCTTCGAGCTGTCCACGCTGGGCGGCTGGGTGGTGACGCGTTCCAGTGGCCAGCAGTCGCTGCGCTACGGGCGCATCGAGCAGCTGTTCGCCGGCGGCACGCTGGAAACCCTGCAGGGCACCCTGGAGATTCCCACCTTTCCCGCTTCGAGCGCCGGTCCCGACGTGCGCGAAATGGTGCTCGGCTCGGAAGGCCGCTTCGGCATACTGACCGAGGTCAAGGCGCGCGTCAGCCGCCTGCCCGAGCGCGAGGAGTTCCACGTCTTCTTCATGCCGAACTGGGACGGCGCCAGCCGGGCCGTGCGCGAACTCGCGCAGCGTCGCCTGCCGCTTTCCATGGTGCGCCTCTCCAATGCCGACGAGACCCGGACCCAGCTCATCCTGGCCGGGCAGGCGCGCAGCATCGCCATGCTCGACCGCGTGCTGCGCCTGCGCGGTGCGGGAGAGGGGCGCTGCATGCTGACGATCGGCCTCACCGGCAGCAACCAGTCCGTAAAGTTCGCACTGCGCGAAGCGAAGCAGTTGCTCAAGCCCTACGGCGCGGTCGGTACGGGCCAGCTGCTCGGCAAGAAATGGGCGGCCAACCGGTTCCGTGCGCCGTATCTGCGCGAATCCCTGTGGCAGCTGGGCTACGCTGTAGACACGCTGGAAACCGCCGTCGACTGGCCCAAGGTCGGCTTCACCGTGAACTCTGTCGAGTCGGCCCTGCGCTCGGCGCTGCAGGACGAAAACGAGAAGGTGCTGGCATTCACGCACCTGTCGCATTTGTATGCGCAGGGCTCCAGCATCTACACGACATATGTATATCGCGTCGGACGCGATTACGCGGAAACGCTGGCGCGCTGGGAGAAACTCAAACGCGCGGCTTCCGAGGCCATCGTGCGCATGGGCGGCACCATCAGCCACCAGCACGGGGTCGGCCGCGACCACGCGCCCTACCTGCCCCATGAGAAGGGGCCGCTGGGCATGAGCGCGCTGCGGGCGCTGTGCGACCATTTCGATCCGGATCACCGCATGAATCCGGGCAAGCTGTTGCTGGATGAGTAGTAGGGAATGACACGCGAGCGTTTGAACCGTCACACGCAATGGCAGCGCATGACGCAGGAAAAATGGGACATGGTGGTGATCGGCGGCGGCATCACCGGCGCCGGCGTGGCGCGCGAGGCCGCCCGGCGCGGTCTGAAGACCTTGCTGGTCGAGCAGCGCGACTACGCCTGGGGCACCTCGAGCCGCTCCTCGAAGATGGTGCACGGCGGCCTGCGCTATATCGCGGCCGGCGACTTCCGCCTGACGTGGCATTCACTGACCGAGCGCGAGCGCCTGCTCGTGGAGGCACCGGGCCTCGTATCGCGCATGGGCTACTGGTTCGCGCATTACCGCAGGGTTTTTCCGGGGCGCTTCATCTTCGGCATCCTGCTCATGCTCTACGACCTGCTGGCCGGCGTGCGCGACCACCGCTTCTTCCCGAAACCCGAATTCCTGAAGCGCATGCCGGGCTATCGTGACAGCGGCCTTACAGGTGCCTCGCGGTACACCGACGCGCTGGTCGACGATTCCCGTCTCGTGCTGCGCGTGCTCGACGAGGCACGCGCCGACGGCGCCCTGACGCTGAACTACGTGAAGGCCGAGTCGCTCCTGATGGAGCAGGGCAGGGTGACCGGTGTGCAGTTGCAGGATGCGCTGGCCGGCCTGAAGGCCGTGGTGCATGCGCGTGTCGTGGTGAATGCCACCGGCGCCTGGGCCGACCGCCTGCGCGAAAAGCTGGCCGGCGAGAAGAAGGTGCGCCCGCAGCGCGGCAGTCACCTCGTGCTGGCGCCGGGCCGCCTGCCGGTTTCCGAGGCCGTGATCTTCCAGCATGCCGACGATAACCGTCCGGTCTTCATCTATCCGTGGGAAGGCCGTACCGTGATCGGCACCACGGACCTCGATCATCGCGACGATCTCGACAGCGAGGCGTCCATCACGGCAGAAGAGATGGACTACATGCTGCGCGGTGCCAATACGCAGTTCCCGCTTGCCAGCCTGAAGCGCGACGACGTCATCGCCACTTTCAGCGGCGTACGTCCCATCGTGGCTTCCGGCGGTGCCGTGAATCCGTCGGCCGAACGCCGCGACCACATCGTCTGGGACAACCAGGGCCTGGTCACGGTGACCGGCGGCAAGCTCACCACTTTCCGCCTGATTGCGCTGGATGTGCTGAAGGCGGCGCGCCACTACATTCCGGAAGTCGACGCCCACGACACGAAGGCGCCGGTCTTCCGTTCCATCGGCATTCTCCGCACCCAGCATCCGGCCGCCGACCTGCAGCGCCTGAAGGGACGCTTCGGTTTCCACGTCGACCAGTTCCTGGCCGAGGCGGCAAGCGGAGAACTCGCGGCACTTCCGCAGTCGCAGACGCTGTGGGCCGAACTGCGCTGGGCCGCGCGCCACGAGCAGGTCGAGCACCTCGACGACCTGCTGCTGCGCCGTACCCGCCTCGGCTTGCTGCAGCCGGAAGGTGGCGCGGCGCTGCTGCCCGAGATCAAGCGGATCTGCCAGGGCGAGCTGGAGTGGAGCGAGGAGCGCTGGAGCGAGGAAGTGGATCGCTATCTGGCACTCTGGCAGCGCCATTACGGCGTGCCGCCGGAGCTGCAGGCTGCCAAGGTGGCTTGAGGACGGATTTTTCCTGCAGGGAAGTTTTGCCGTAACTGCGACAGGGCCATAAGAAGGAAAACAACATGCCCGATACCCTGCTGGCAATCGACAACGGCACGCAAAGCGTGCGCGCGCTGCTCTTCGACCGCAGCGGCAACCTGCTGGTGAAGTCGCAGGTCAAGTTCGACCCCGTCTATCACGCGGCCGAGCCCGGCTATGCCGAGCAGTCCGCCGATTATTACTGGGAGTGCCTGGTGCGTGCGGTGCGCGGCCTGTGGATGCAGGGCGCGCGACCGGCCGACGTTGTGGCGGTGACGCTGACGACGCAGCGCGGCACCGTGGTACCGGTCGATCGCGACGGTCGCGCCATGCGTTCCGCCATTCTCTGGCTCGACCAGCGCGAGGCGGCACGCATGCCGCCACTGTCGCTGCACTGGCGCACCGCATTCCGTGCGCTCGGCGCCACCGAGGCGCTGGAGAACCTCTGCCGCCAGGCCGAAGCCAACTGGCTCTACGAGCATGAGCCGTCCACCTGGCGGCGCATGCACAAGTTCCTGCTGCTCTCCGGCTATCTCACGCACCGCCTCACCGGGCAGTTCCGCGACGCGGTGGCCTCCCAGGTCGGCTATGTGCCCTTCGATTTCCGGCGC
>JAJNDL010000301.1 GCA_021156385.1 Moraxellaceae bacterium
GCGCCGCAGCCGCAGCACCGGCTCCAGCAGCAACAGCTGAATTCGTCACGCAGGCGGGCTGCTTCCCGCCTCGTCCCATCGCTGCCGCGACCCGGCCGGCGCGCGCCGGGCCGCGGTGCAAAGCTTTCCTGCACTCCTGGCACGCCCGGCATTTCCGGCAGGTGAGCCGGCACTCGCTGCCGGCCATGGCGGCTCTGCGCCAGGCACCGCGGGGCCTCTCCTGACGGAGAGCTGCCTACTCTTCCTGCGGCAACCACTTGTCCAGCATGGACTCCAGCTCACTGAGCCGCACCGGCTTGGCGAGGTAGTCGTTCATGCCTACGCCCAGGCATTTTTCCTTCTCGCCACGCAGCACGTTCGCCGTCATGGCGACGATGGGCGTGTCCGCCTCGGCGCCCTCCAGCGCGCGGATCTGGCGCGTGGCCTCGAAGCCATCCATCACCGGCATGTCGCAGTCCATGAGGACCAGGCGGTAGGACACCTGGCGCATCGCGTCGACCGCTTCCTTGCCATTGCCCACCACGTCCACGCGACAGCCCAGGCGCTTGAGCATGGCGGCGGCGGTGAGCTGGTTCACGGGATTGTCCTCCACCACCAGCACGCGCCAGCGGTTGTCCACCGGGCGCGGCGCCGGTGACTCGCGCGGCTCCGGCTCGGCCGGCCATTCCTCGCGCGGCACCAGATGGAAGGGGATCTCCACCCAGAAGGTACTGCCGCGGCCCGGCAGCGTGGTGGCGCCGATGCGGCCGCCCAGCAGGTCGGTCAGGCGGCGGCAGATGGCGAGGCCGAGGCCGGCACCCTCGTAGCGGCGTGTGGTCGACGAATCGGCCTGGGTGAAGGGCTCGAAGAGGCGGGACAGCATCTCGCTTTCCACACCGATGCCGGTGTCCTCCACCTCGAAGCGCAGGCCGACCGCGCCACGATCGGCCGCGCCACGATCGGCCGGGCCGCGATCGGCCGGATCTTCCTGCTGCAGCACCTGGCGCGCGCGCAGCACGACGCTGCCGCGCTCGGTGAACTTGACGGCATTGCTGAGGAAGTTGAGCAGGATCTGGCGCAGCCGTGCGCCGTCGCCGATCAGCCACTGCGGCGCCTCGATCTCGGCGGCAAGCTGCAGGCCCTTGCGCGCGGCCTTGAGCTGCATGAGCGCCAAGCTCTCGTTGAGGATCTGCTTCAGGTCGAAGACCAGCGGCTCCAGGCGCATCTGGCCGGCC
Source organism: Moraxellaceae bacterium (assembly GCA_021156385.1). Lineage (GTDB taxonomy): Bacteria > Pseudomonadota > Gammaproteobacteria > Pseudomonadales > Moraxellaceae > UBA2031. Next base: position 1,215 of record JAJNDL010000301.1, read on the forward strand.
TCGATCTTGGCGAACTCGAGGAACTCGTTGAGCAGGTGCAGCAGCGATTCGCCGGACTGGCGGATCACCTCGGCATGCTTCTTCTGGTGCGCATCCAGCGGGCTGTCGAGCAGCAGGCTGGTCATGCCGATCACGCCGTTCAGCGGCGTGCGGATCTCGTGGCTCATGGTGGCCAGGAAATCGGTCTTGGCGCGGTTGGCGCTCTCTGCCGAGAGGCGGGCCTCCTCGGCGGCCAGGCGCGATTTCTGCAGCGCCTCGTTGGCGCGCAGCAGCTCGGCCGTGCGCTGCTCGACGCGGAACTCGAGCTCGCGCTGCACCTGCTGCACCTGCTGCTCGAGCTGCTTGCGGCTGCTGATGTCCTGCACGACGCGGATGTAGAACTGCGGCTGCCCGGACGCATCCAGGGCCAGCGAACTGGTGGACGACACCCAGATCAGCTCGCCGCTGCGGCGGATGAAGCGTTTCTCCACCGTCGAGCTCTGGCGTTTGCCCTGCAGCAGCTCGAGCGTGTGCTGGCGGCTCTCCTCGACGTCGTCGGGATGGATGATGGACTGGATGCTGCGGCCGAGCAGCTCGCCCTCCTGGTAGCCGGCGATCTCGCAGAAGCGGCGGTTGACGCGCGTGAGGTGGCCACTGGTATCGACCACGGCCATGCCGAGGGCCGCCTGGTTGAAGAAGGTCTCCAGCTGCACGCGGTTGCGCTGCGAAACCTCGGCGGTGAAACGCATTTCCTGCAGCAGGTGTTCGCGCTCCTCCTCGAAGCGGCGACGCTCGGTGATGTCCTCGATGACCCCGAAGATGTGGCCGATGCAGCCGGTGTCCGCATCACGCACGGCGGTGGCCGCAATGCGCACCCAGATGACGGATTTGTCGCGGCGCTGGTAGCGCTTCTCGATAATGCAGTTGCCCAGCTGGCCTTCCGCCAGCCGGCAGAACTTGTCGCGCCCTTCCATGACGTCCGGCGGATAGGAAAGGAAGGAGAGCGGTTTGCCGGCCAGCTCCTCCTCGGCATATCCCAGCATGTCGCGCAGCTTGCGGTTGCTGCGCAGCAGCTGGCCACCGAGACCGACCTGCAGCATGCCGACCGACGCCTGCTCGAACGTCGCGCGGTTGACCTCCTCGCTCTGTCGCAGCGCGGCCTCGGCCACGCGCTGCCGCGTGACATCGGTGAAGATCAGCGTGAAATGGCCCCGGACGTGGCTGTGCACGAATACCGAGAGCCAGATGCCCGAGCCCGGGTGATAGATCTCGCGCGCCAGCTCGCCCCCCTCCAGGGCGATCTGGCCGTAGCGCTGGATCACGCCAGGGTCGTGCTCCTCGGCATCCGGGAAGCATTCCAGCAGGCGCCGGCCGACCACTTCGTCGCGGCGGCGGCCGATGACGCTCTCCCAGGTCGCGTTGACATCCTCGAAGACATGGTCGACCACGCGGCCCTGCTCGTCGGTGATGACGCTCAGGTGCGCGATGCCCGTGTCGCGGGAACTGAAGAGGGCGTTGTAGCGCCGTTGCGCGTCCTCGAGTTTCTGCTGCAGCTCCTTCATTTCGTGGATGTCGGTACAGATGCCGAACCAGCCCGAGAACTTGCCATCCCCACTGAAGATCGGCGAGCTGCGCGCCACGAACCAGCGGTACTCGCCGTCGTGGCGGCGGATGCGGAACTCGGCGGTATGCGCGCAGCGTTGCGCGATCACTTCCTGCCACTGCGCCTGGATGCGCTCGAGGTCTTCCGGATGCACGGCGGCGGCCCAGCCGAAGCCGAGCTGGCTTTCGAAGGTGGTGCCGGTATAGGTCAGCCATTGCGAGCTGAGGAAGTCGGCCTGGCCCTCGGCCGTGGTGGTCCAGATCAGGCCTGCCAGGCTGTTGATCATCTGGTCGAGATAGCTTTCGCGTTCGCGCAGCTGGCGCTCCATCTGCACCTGGCTGCTGACGTCGCGGAACAGGATCGCGAACATCCCCGCCTCGGGACTGAAGCAGTACACCTCGTAGTGGCGGTTGGTATCGGCATTGAAGTCGGTGAAGCGCAGCGCCTCGCCCGTCAGCGCGACATGGCAGAAGCGCTCCACCCAGCGCTCCTCGCGGCACGGCGCGTACTGGCGGGAAGGCAGGCCGAGGATGCGGCGGTCGAACCCGGTCTGGGCCTCGAAGGCGGCATTGGCCTCGAGGATGCGGAAGTCGAC
>JAJNDL010000008.1 GCA_021156385.1 Moraxellaceae bacterium
GCCATGAACGCAGAAACCACCATCACGCCCCTCACGCTGGCCCGCCAGCTGCCGCAGCTGGCGCGGCGCCTGCCCCGCCTGGTCGGCCGCCTGCCGCTGGTGCTGAAGACCGAGGTCGTCGGCCACACCGGTCTCGGCTGCGCGCTCGAGCATGCGACGGCGCGCCATCCGCGCGGCATCGCCATCCGCTACCGCGACGGTGCGCTCACCTATGCGGAGCTCAACCGCTGGGCCAACCGTGTCGCGCACTTCTACCAGCAGCAGGGCCTGCAGAAGGGCGACGTGGTGGCGGTGCTGCTGGAAAACCGTCCGGAATTCCTCGCCGTGGTCGCCGGCCTCGCCAAGCTCGGCGTCGTCGCCGCGCTGCTCAACACCTCGCAGGCCGGGCGCGTGCTCGCGCACAGCATCACGCTGGTGCAGCCCAAGGCGGTGATCGTCGGCGAGGAGCTGCGCGGCAACCTCGAGACGGTGCTGGCCGACATCGGCATGGCACCGGATCAGCTGCACTGGCTTGCGGAGATGGACAGCTGGAACCAGCCGGGCCAGGCGCCCGAGGGCTATTTCAACCTCGGCCGTGCGCTGCTTGCCTGCAAGGTCACCAACCCCGCGAGCACGCGCCGCATCGAAAAGGGCGACGGGCTTTTCTACATCTACACCTCGGGCACCACGGGCCTGCCCAAGGCCGCCATCCTCTCGCACGGGCGCTGGACCAAGGCCTATCACGGCATGGGGCTCGCGCTACAGCTCGACAGCAGCGACGTGCTCTACTGCACGCTGCCGCTCTACCACGGCACCGCCATGGTGGTGTGCTGGGGCAGCGTGCTGCACGGCGGCGCCGCCATCGCGCTGCGCCGCAAGTTCTCCGCCAGCGAATTCTGGAACGACTGCCGGCACTTCGGCGCCACCGCCTTCGGCTACGTCGGCGAGCTCTGCCGCTACCTGATGGCGCGTCCCGAAGATGCCGGCGACCGCGCGCACCGCGTGCGCAAGATGGTGGGCAACGGCCTGCGCCCGACGATCTGGCAGGACTTCAAGCAGCGCTTCGGCATCGAGACGGTCATGGAGTTCTACGGCTCCTCGGAAGGCAACATCGGCTTCACCAACGTCTTCAATTTCGACAACACCGTCGGCTTCTGCCCGCTGCCCTATGCCGTCGTCGCCTGGGACGCGGAGCACGAACAGCCCGTGCGCGACGCCGCCGGCCGCATGCGCCGCGTGGCAGCGGGCGAGACCGGCCTGCTGATCGGCGAGATCACCGCACGCAACCAGTTCGAGGGCTACACCGACCCGGCCAAGAACGCCGCCTGCATCCTCAGCGATGTCTTCGCGGCCGGGGACCGCTGGTTCAACACCGGCGACCTCGTGCGCGACATGGGCTTCCGCCATGCGCAGTTCGTCGACCGCACCGGCGACACCTTCCGCTGGAAAGGCGAGAACGTCTCCACCACGGAAGTGGAGAACGTGATCGCCGGCCTGGGCGGCCTGCAGTCCGTGGTCTACGGCGTGGAAATTCCCGGCACCAACGGCCGCGCCGGCATGGCGACGGTGGTGAGCGAGGGCAGGCTCGACCTCGCGGCGCTGCACGCGCATCTCGCCCGCGAGCTGCCGGCCTACGCCCTGCCCCTCTTCCTGCGCGCCGGCAAGCAGATCGACACCACGGCGACCTTCAAGCCGCAGAAGGCGGCGCTGAAGAAGGCCGGCTTCGACCCCGCGCAGGCGGGCAAGGACAAGCTCTACGTGCTGCTGCCCGACGGCGACGGCTACGTGCCGCTGACGGCGAAGCTGCATGCGCGCATCCTTGCCGGCGAGTTCCGCTTCTAGCCGCGCCGTCCGCCGCGCGGCTGCAACGCCTGGGCGGCCGGGCGTTGCGCTCCGCTGCACGCACGGTGTGTCGGCTGGTCCTCCCGTTGCCGCCTGCCGTGCCACCGCAACAACGAGGCACCGGGCTATTGGTCACCGGCCACTGCCGTCATGCCGTAACGGCACGTGGCGCGCCATTGCCATGCCGCCATGCGCTTTCCCGTCAGGTATCTCCCAGACTGTCCGCGCCACCGGCAAGATTTTCCAGGCGGCCGTATAGGCCGGCCTGCAACGTCTTGCTAGAGTTGGCCGCTCGACAATAAAGGCCGGCCCACCGGCTTCCTGGAGACCTCTGTGACCCTGCCCCTGCGTCTTGCGGCGGCGCTTTGTTGCATCACCTGCATCGGAAGCACCCACGCCGAAACCACCCCCGCTCCTGCCACTCCCGCTGCTGCCAACGCCACTTCCGCGACGCCGGCCCCCGCTGCACCTGCGCCCGCCGTCGCGCCGGGCACGCTGCTGGTGCCGGCCAACACCGTGGTCCAGCTCGAGCTGCTCGATGAAGTGAGTTCCAAGACCGGCAACCCCGGCAACTTCTTCCGGCTGCGCCTTGCGGAACCGCTCGCCATCAACGGCACCGTGCTGGTGCCGGCCGGCACGCCCGCCATCGGCGAGATCGTGCACGTGCAGAAGGCCTCGGTGGGCGGCAAGGCCGGCGAGCTGCTGATCGCAGCGCGCTACATCGACGCGCCGCAGGGCCGCATCAAGTTGCGCTCGTCCTTCGGGGCGGTCGGCAAGGACCACAGCAACGTCGCGATCGGCGTGACCACGGCACTTGGCCCCGTCGGCTTCATCGTCAGCGGCGGACAGAAAATCCTGAGCGTCGGCACGCTGCTGTCGGCACGCATCGCCGCGGAGACGCCGCTCGCCCTTCCGGCCGCCACGCCGGCGGTGGCGCCTGCCGCCCTGCCTGCCGCGCAGGCCACCATTTCCCCCCCACAAGGAGTGTCTCCATGAAGCTGTTCCGTATCCTCGCCTGCTGTCTCGCCTTCAGCGCCACCGCGGCTTTCGCCGAAGACGCCGCGGCACCTGCCGCCCCCGCTGCGGCCGATGCCACCGCCCCCGCTGCTGCTGCCCCCGTTGCTGCAGCACCTGCGGATGCGGCCCCGGCCGACGCCGCGCCGGCTGCCGCCGTCGCTGCCACGCCCGAGCTGGGCAAGCCGGCCGCCGGCAAGGGCCAGGTCGTGTTCTTCCGCCCGCCCAAGTTCACCGGCGCCGTGATCAGCTTCAAGGTGCGCGAAGACAAGCAGGAACTCGGCGTGCTCAAGAACAGCAGCTACTTCGTGGCCGATGTCGCGCCCGGCAAGCACACCTATGTCGTGCACTCCGAGGCCAAGGACAAGCTGACGCTGGAAGTCGAGGAAGGCGAGGTCTACTACGTGGAAGGCGGCATCACCATGGGCCTGCTGGCCGGCCGTCCCAACCTCAGCCCGTCTGCCGCAGAAGCTTTCGAAGCCTCGCGCGCCAAGATGTCGATGACCGCCCTGAAGTGAGTGCCTCCGGGCAGCGCGCTTCACGCTGAAAAAAAGCCCCGCGATGCGGGGCTTTTTCTTGCGGTGCGCAGGGGTTCAGGCGGTGCCGGCGCTCGAGGCCGCCACTGCCGGTGAGCTGCCGCCCGGCAGCGAGAAGCGCAGGATCTTCCACACCGTGGTGCCGAACTGCCGCGTCAGCGAGCCCGTGTTGTAGGGCAGGCCGTAGCGCGCCGCCAGCGCGCGCACGCGCGGCGCCACTTCCGGATAGCGGTTGCTGCACATGTCCGGGAAGAGGTGGTGCTCGATCTGGTGCGAGAGGTTGCCGGAGAGGATGTGGAAGATCCTGCCGCCCCCGATGTTGGCCGAGCCCAGCAGCTGGCGCAGGTACCAGTGCGCGCGCGTCTCGCCCTCCACCTGCGCGGCGGTGAACACGTGCACGCCGGACGGAAAGTGGCCGCAGAAGATGATCACGAAGGCCCACACGTTGCGCACGATGTTGGCGATCGCATTGGCGCCGGCCACCAGGGCGAACACCATCCACGGCGACTCCGGCACCCAGAACGAGATCGGCCAGGCGACGAGCGCGGCGGCCAGCGGCCACATCACATAATCCTTCAGCATCTCCGCGCGCATCTTGCGCCAGATGTGCTGCATGCGCGGCTTGATGTCGGCCCAGGTGGCGCGCTTCTCGAGCCAGTCGATGATGCACTGCTCGTGCAGGGCCACGCCCTCCTCGAAGAACGTCATGAGCAGGAAGGCATAGAGCGGCTGCGGCAGGTATTTCCACTTCCATTCCTGCAGCGGCGTGATGCGCAGGATGCCGTAGCCGACGTCGAGGTCCTTCTCCAGCACGTTGGTCCAGGTGTGGTGCACGACGTTGTGTGAATGCATCCAGCGGTCGGAGGGACTCATGTTGTCCCACTCCCAGGTGTTGGACTGGATCTCCGGGTCCTTCATCCAGTCCCACTGCGCGTGCAGCACGTTGTGGCCGATCTCCATGTTCTCGAGGATCTTGGAGATGCCGAGCGCGAAGGTGCCGAGCCCGATGACGGCGAGCACGCTCCACCACGACGCCAGCGCGTGGCCCCAGGCCGGCAGCAGGAACAGTGCCGCATAGATGAGCACGCGCCCGGCCAGCGCCAGGCTGCGCTGGAAGCGGATGAGGCGGGTGATGTAGCGGCGGTCGCGCTCGCCGCGCGAATCCATGACCTCGTCGCGGATGGCGTCCATCTCGCGGCCGAATTCCTCGATCTGTTCGGGGGTGAGCGATACGGGCAGGCGGAGGGTCATTGCTTGCGTTCCTCTATGTTCAATTTGCTTGCTCCCTCTCCCTCGGGAGAGGAGAAATAACGATCACAGATCCAGTTCGCAGTCACCGGCGGCAGCGCAGATGCAGGGCTGCACGATGCTGCCCGCCTCGTTGCGCACCTCGCCCGTGCGCAGGTCGCGCACGCAGCCGGCCAGCAGCGTCGTGTCGCAGGCATGGCAGATGCCCATGCGGCAGCCGTGCGGCGGATTGAGGCCGGCGTCCTCGGCGACGCGCAGCAGGCTGGTGCCGGCCGCGGCCTGCGCGCTGACGGCGCTCTTCGCGAATTTCACGGCCCCGCCCACGGCATCCGCCGGCACCTCGGCGAAGGCGGCGCGGAAGCGCTCGACATGCAGGTGGCGGCCAAGCCCCGCGTCGTTCCAGACGCCCTCGACGGTGGCGAGCAGGCCCTGCGGGCCGCAGGCGTAGCACTCGCGCGTGCGCCAGTCCGGACAGAGCCGGTCGAGCTGGTCGCGGCTGAAGTACTGGCGGCCGCGCTGCTGCTCGCCGAGCTCGCGCGTGTACACGGGATGGAAGTGGTAGCGCGGATGCCGTTCGGCGAGTTCGCGCAACTCGCGGCCGAAAATGGTGTCGAACTCGTGCGGCGCGTAGTGGATGTGCACGGTGTCGGGCAGGCGCTCCTGCGCGATGAGGCTGCGCAGCATGCTGCGCGCCGGCGTGATGCCGGAACCCGCGGTGACGAAGAGCGGTTTCACCGGCTGCGCGTCCGGCAGATGGAAGGAGCCCTGCGGCAGGCCGATGGGCAGGTAGTCGCCCGGCTTCAGGTTGCGCACGATGTGGCGCGAGATGCGGCCGCCCTCCACCACCTTCACGGTGATGGTGAAACAGCCGTCGGCGCGCTCGGGTGGCGAGGAGATCGTGTAGGTGCGTGTGTAATGGCGGCCGTCGACGGGAATGCCGACGCGCACGTGCTGGCCGGCGCGGTGGCCGCGCCAGTTGAGGCCGGGCTTCAGGGTGATGGTGCGCGCATCGCGCGTCTCGTCCCACACTTCCATCACGCGCGCCTGCAACTGGTGCGTGGTCCAGAGCGGATTGACGAGCTCGACGTAGTGGGAGGTGCGCAGCGGGTAGGTGAAGAGGTCGGTGATGCGGGTGATGGCGTCCAGCAGCGGACGCTGCGGCCGGGCTTCCGGACGGGCGGCTTCGGTCATTGCGACTCCCTTTTTTCCTGCACGAGGAGGGATGTTGTTATGGGTGCGGTGCTCCCGCTTTCCGCCAGCTATAGCAGCAATCCGTGCCGGTGGAAAGCCGCTCCGGCCTGAAGTCCGCAATCCCGTGACGACGGCCACGGTCTGCCTGGCAGCGCATCACGCGCCGGGCATCGCTGGCCGGGCGACGGCATCCGCCGTCGCTTCCGGAACCGGCGTGCAGGCTGGCGCCTCAGCCCTTCTCTGCCTGCAGCACATATCCGCGGCGCGGAAAATGCACGTGCACCGTGCCGATATCGCGATGCTCGCGCGCCAGGATCCAGCGTGTCGGCGTGGCGCCGGCAAGGACGCCATGCGTGGCGTCCTGCGCATAGTCGTCGGGCGCGATGGACACGGCGCGGCCGATGCGTGCCTCCGCACGGTGCTCCGCCGCGATCGCCCGCGGCGCGGCCCGGCGCGCGACGGCGAGTGCCTCTTCCGCCGCGAGTGGGGTCGGCTGTCCGTCGCCGAAGGCCTGCATGCGCTCCAGCCAGGTGACGAGGCGCGGAAACCCGTGCAGCAAGCGCGACTCGGCGAGGAAATGGATCATCCAGAGACCATGGAAGGTGGAGAAGTCGGCGTGGTTGGGCGTCGCGCCGAAGAGAAAGTCCTGCGCGAGCTGTGCCTCGACCTGCGCCGCATGCGCGAGCACGATGGGCCGCGCCTCGCGCAGGCCGACGATGGGCGTCGTCGCCGTGCGGCCGAGGTTGATGCGGTCCCAGGCGAAGCGCAGCAGGCCGGGCAGCGACATCGACTCCCGGGCTTTCCGGCGCAGGGTGCGGTTGCCAGCGGCAAAGACGCAGGCGAAAAAGAGATCGTGGTCGACACGCGCCGCCCAGGCCTGCGCCTCTGCATCGAGATGGTCGAGCACGAGCTCCGGCCGTTGCGCGCGCGCCGCGATCTCCTCGGCGATGACGCGCGAATCGCAGAACACGTCGGCCCCCGTCTGCGCCACCGGGATCTTGCGGTAGCCGCCCGCCAGCACCTTGAGCACGGGCCGCGGCGGACTCTCGCGATGGCGCACCGACTGCCAGGGCGCGCGCGCATAGCCGAGCATGCTGCGCACCTTCTGCGAGAAGGGCGACATGGGATAGTGGTGCAGGATGAGGTCGGTCATGGGCGGGTCCGTCGGGCGGCTGCGGGAACAGTGGCGGCATGGTACCCCACTCCGTCCCTCCTGCCGTACGCGCGCCGGTGCCGGACCCGCGGGATTCCTGGCGGTCGCGCCCACGGGATGCAGCATCGTCTTCTAAGCTCAAGGCACCGACTGCCGTCCGCAGGAGCCGCCAGATGAAAAACGACCGTCCCCGCACGCCCGCCGCCGTCCCGCCGGAAACGGCCCCGCAGGAATTCCACCAGGGCAAGGCGCACGTGCCGAATGCCGGCGAGGCGGAACGCCGCGCCACCGAGAATGCCGCCCGTGACCGCGGCGACCCCAACATCGCCCGGGACAGCAGCAACCCGGACTGAGACAGCGCTTCCTTCCGCACCTACCGCACCCTGTGCGGCTCCGGCGCGACAGGCCGGCCGTCTGCACGGCCGCTCCCTGCGCAGGTCCCGACTAGACTTCCCGCTCAAGCAAGAAGAAACGGCAGGAGTCCGTCGCTGCACGATGCACGCCGCGCCCGAACGGTACCGCGTGGCCGGAGCGAGGAACGCGACATGACCAACCCCGAGAGGAACGGTGTGCCGGCATCCGGGGACCGGCGGCCGCCCACCCGCGTCGATGCCCGGGCGCCCGCCTCGCCGGAGGCCTGCCTGCGCCTCACGTTCATCGCGCGCATCTCGGCTTTCTTCTGGATCATCAGCGCCCTCGTCTACGGGCCGACGCTGGCCCACTGGCGCGAGATGGTGATCCACGGCACGGTGGCGGCCGCGACGCTGGCCGGCCTGCGCACCGTACTGCGCGCGCCGACGCGGCTGCGCCTCTACTGGGGCGCGCAGGCCGGCATCGGCCTCAGCTTCCTCGCCATCCTGGCCGATTCGTGGATCACCGGGCAGGGCAATTCGCTGATGCCCTGGTACTTCATCGAGCTGCCCATCGCCGCGGCCTACCTGACCGGCATCCGCTCCGCCGTCGTCTGGATGCTGCTCTGCTGGCTCGCCGTGATGGGCCTGCGCCTTGCCAGCCTCTACGCGCCCGTGCCCGTCACGCACATCTACACGCCGCTCGATTACGACTTCGCGCGGCTCATCATCATGACCACCATCATCGCCTTCGCCGTCGCGGTGCGCCGGGCCAACGACCAGTACACCGACGCCCTGCTCGAGAAACAGCACATCATCGATTCGCAGACGCAGGCGCTGCGCCTCAGCCTGGCTGCCGCCGAGGCCGCCAACCACGCCAAGAGCGATTTCCTCGCCACCATGAGCCACGAGATGCGCACGCCGCTCAACGGCGTGATCGGCCTCAACGGCCTGCTGCTCGACACGCCGCTGAACAAGGAGCAGCGCGAACTCGTGGAGCTTTCGCGCCTTTCCGGCGAAGTGCTGCTGCACCTCATCAACGACGTGCTCGACTACTCCAAGATAGAGGCCGGCCGGCTCGAGCTCGAGCCGGTGGACTTCGACCTGCGCCAGCTCTGCCGCGAAACCATGGACCTGCTGCTCGACCGCATCAGCCGCAAGGGCCTGAAGGCCACGCGCGAGGTGGCGGACGACGTGCCGTCCATGCTGCACGGCGATTCCTCGCGCCTGCGCCAGATCCTCGTGAACCTGCTCGGCAATGCCGTGAAGTTCACCGCGCACGGCGAGGTGCGGCTCAGCTGCCGGCGCCTCGCCGCGCCGGCCGGCGCCGCACCCGACACGATCTGGCTGCGCTTCGAGGTCTGCGACACCGGCATCGGCATGGACGAGGACACGCTTGCCCGGATCTTCCGCCCCTTCGTGCAGGCCCATGCCTCGACCACGCGCGAATACGGCGGCACCGGCCTCGGCCTGGCCATCTCGCGCCAGCTCGCCGACCTCATGGGCGGGCATATCGGCGCCACGAGCAGGCCGGGCCAGGGCAGCACGTTCTGGCTGGAGCTGCCGCTGGCCCCGGCACGGGCCGTCGCCGAGCGCCCGCCGCCGCCACATGCTCCCGTGCCGGCAACGCACCCCTGCGGCCGTGTGCTGGTGGCGGAGGACAATCCCGTCAACCAGCTCGTCGCCGTCGGCATGCTGAAGAAGCTGGGCTGCCGCACCGATGTCGTCGGCAACGGCAAGGAGGCTGTGGAGGCGCTGCGCCGCCTGCCCTACGACCTCGTCTTCATGGACTGCCACATGCCCGAGATGGACGGCTACGAGGCCAGCCGCGCGATCCGCGCGCAGGAGGATGGCGCAACGCACGTGCCCATCATCGCCATGACGGCCAGCGCGCTGTCCGGCGACCGCGAGCGCTGCCTTGCCGCCGGCATGGACGACTACCTGCCCAAGCCGGTGCGTCCGGCCGATCTCGCCTTCGTGGTGGAACGCTGGCTGAGCAAGACCGGCAGCTCCTGAGAGAACCCCCTCTGTGCACAATCCGCCTGCGGCGCCGGCAGTTTTCAAAACACCGCCTACGCTTTACGGACTGCTTTACGACATCGACAGGGAGGTCGCTGCGGAATGGATTCCGGTTCCCGCTCGGCATCTTGAATTGTGGAGCTCGCCATGCACGCACCACGTCTGCGCCGACTCGCGCTGCCCCTTGTCCTCGTCACCGGCTGCAGCCCCCTCCTCGCCGAGGAACTCTCGAACAACCTCCATGTCAACGGCTTCGGCACCGCCGGTTTCACCAGCGTCACCGAGGATTTCGGCGGCGAGTACCTCGGCAATCCGCTGCTCGGCGTCGAGGGCATCGACGAGGATGGCAGCTTCAGCTTCGACAACGTGCTCGGCCTCCAGGTCCGCTACCAGGCCGACGAGCGCCTCGACCTCGTCGGCCAGCTCGTCTCCGTGGGCCGCGAGGATTACGACACGCGCGCCGAGTGGGCCTACGCGGCCTATCGCGTAAACGATAACCTGCGCCTGCGCGCCGGCCGCTTCGCCATGCCGCTCTACCTGTATTCGGAAAACATCCATGTCGGCCAGGCCTATCCTTGGGCGCGGCTGCCGGTCGAGGTGTATGCCACCGGCGCCTTCTCCAATGTCGACGGCGTGGACGCGCTCTACCGCATGCCCATGGGCGACTGGGGCCTCGACCTGCAGGCCCTCGTCGGCCGCCAGGACGTGAACGAGCTCGCCTTCAGCGCCACCGCGAACAACCTCTACAGCGTGAACGCGACGCTGGGCAACGACGACTTCCGGGTGCGTGCGAGCTACAGCGAGGCCGAGGCCGACTTCACGTTCTCGCCGTTCCTCCTGCTGCCGGCCCCCGTCAACGCGCCGTTCCCGCCCATCGATGACGAGAAGATCAGCTTCTCCAGCCTCGGCATGACCTTCGACGACGGCCGCTGGTTCGCCGCGGCCGAGGCCATCCGGTTCCGCTTCGACGGCTGGACCGCCGACCGCGAGGCCGCCTTCGCCAGCGTCGGGCACTACTTCGGCAAATGGATGCCCTACGTGATGGTGAGCAAGGCCAACGCGGTGGAAGGCGACGAATGCCGCAGCACCTTCGCCAACTACCCGCCGGTGGCCGGCGCCTTCGGCCCGGCGGCCCCGGTGTTCGCGCAGGGCTTCTGCAGCGCCAGCGAGCAGGAGCAGACCAGCTACTCGGCCGGCTTCCGCTACGACATCAGTCCGCGCAGCAGCCTCAAGCTGCAGGTCGACCATGTCACCGACTTCCACGGCACGCCGGGGCATTTCACCGCGCCGGCCACGCCGACCGGCACGCTGGGCGACGACGACCGCAGCGAAATCATCACCGTCAACCTCAACACCGCTTTCTGAGGAGTGCGCCATGAACATCCGCGTTCTTGCCGCTGCTGCGCTGCTCCCGCTGGCCGGCCTGGTGCAGGCCGACGTGGTACTGATCGCGCATCCCGGCGTTGCCATCAGCAGCCTCGAGCAGGCCAGCGTGAGCCGGCTTTTCTTCGGCCAGTCGGAACAGCTGCCGAACGGCGCCCGTGCCGTGCCGCTCGATGTCAGCGGCCCGCTCAAGGACCAGTTCGCGCAGCAGGTGCTGAAGAAGAATCCGGCGCAGGTGGAAAAATACTGGGCGCGCATGATCTTCACCGGCAAGGCCAATCCGCCACGCGCGGTGCGCGCCTCGGAGGTGAAATCGCTGGTCGCGAACACGCCCGGCGCGATCTCCTACCTGGACCGCAGCCAGGTGGACAGCTCGATCCGCGTGATCGAGATCACCGGCAAGTGAACAGCGCGGCGGCGCGGGCGGGCCGGCATCCGCCCGCACGGCGCCCCGCTCGCACGACCTGACCCGGGTGCGCACGCCGCTCCGCAGCGGACAGCGGCACAGAGGCCAGGGTCGGCTTTCCCGGAACATCGCGTGAACATGCGGAGGTCGACATGCATTCCCACGTTTCCCGTTGCTGCCTGCTGGCCCTGGTCCTCGGTGCCGGCACCACCTCCGCCCTGGCGGAAGACGTGACGCCCAACCTGCAGATCAACGGCTTCGGCACCTTCGGCTACACGACCGTGTCCGACGACTTCGGCGGCAAATACCAGAGCGAGACCTTCTCGCCGGGTTCGGGCGTGGACGACAAGGGCAGCTTCAGTTTCGGCAACGTGCTCGGCCTCCAGCTCAAGTACAACGTGGACGAGAAGATCGACCTCGTCGGGCAGCTCGTGGCGCAGGGCGACGAGAACTACGACACCCGCGCCGAATGGGCCTATGCCGCCTATGCCGTCACCGACCGGCTGAACCTGCGTGCCGGCCGCTTCGCGCAGCCGCTCTTCATGTATTCGGAAAACATCCGCGTGGGCCAGGCCTATCCCTGGGCACACCTGCCGACCGAGGTCTACTTCAACGCTTCCATCGCCACGAGTTTCGATGGCGTGGACGTGCTCTACCGCCACCCGCTCGGCAGCTGGAACCTCGACCTGCAGGCCTACACCGGCCGCACCAGCCAGTCGGAGCTCGCGTTCAGCAGCGATATCCGCCGCCAGCTGGGCGCGAACGTCACGCTCGGCAATGGCGACCTCTCGCTGCGTGCCGGCTACAACGAGGGCCACCTCAACTACACCTTCAACTTCGTGCCGGCCCCGCCGCCCATCACGGACGAGACGGCCCGCTTTTCCGAAATCGGCCTGACCTACGACGACGGCACCTGGTTTGCCGCCGCGGAAATCACGCAGATCCGCGCGGAGGGCTATACGCCGGATTCCGACGCGGCCTTCGCCAGCGTCGGGCGCTACTTCGGCAAGTGGCTGCCCTATGTGGTGTTCAGCAAGGCCAACGCGGTGAAAGGCGACGAGTGCCGCGGCGGCTTCATCCCGATCATCACCGGCCAGCTCGTGGCCGGCGGCATGCCGCCTGCCAATGCCGCGGCGGCGGCCCCGGGGATTGCCGACTTCACCTGCCGCAGCCAGCTCGAGAACGAGCAGACCAGCTACTCGCTGGGCTTCCGCTACGACATCAGCCGGCGCAGCAGCCTCAAGCTGCAG
>JAJNDL010000302.1 GCA_021156385.1 Moraxellaceae bacterium
CTTCGTCAAGGAGCCGGCTGCGACGCTGCGCCGACGCCGGCCCCAGGAATGGCTCCGGATCGGCAAGTGCGGCCTGCACCTGGGGATTTTCGAAGACGGCGGCCGTGCCCGTCCGGGCAAGCAGCTCGGCGGCAAGCTGGCGGGAAGGAGTGTCTGCCGCGACCGCGGCCGTGGAAAAAGCGAACAGAACGAAGAAGAGAGCGCGGTGAAGCATCGGGACGCATCCGGGTCAGGCGAGCGCCTACACTACGAAAGCCGGGGCAACGAGGCAACGGATATGCGTGCGGGGCACGAGGCGCTTCCCTATAATACGCGGCCTTTCCTACCTGCCGTGTTGCCGCCATGTCCGAACAGAAGCCCTCCTCCCCCCGCCTCAGCTACAAGGATGCCGGAGTCGATATCGATGCCGGCGATGCGCTGGTCGAACGCATCAAGGGCGTGGCGAAGAAAACCGCCCGCCGCGAAGTGCTCGGAGGCCTCGGGGGCTTCGGCGCGCTGTGCGAGATTCCGGCTGGCTACCGCCAACCGGTACTGGTGTCCGGCACCGACGGCGTCGGCACCAAGCTGAAGCTGGCGCTGGATCTGAACCGGCATGAAAGCATCGGCATCGACCTGGTCGCCATGTGCGTGAACGACCTCGTGGTCTGCGGTGCCGAACCGCTGTTCTTCCTCGACTACTACGCTACCGGCCACCTCAACGTCGACACCGCCGCCACCGTGATCACCGGCATTGGCGAAGGCTGCCAGCAGGCCGGCTGCGCGCTGGTCGGTGGCGAAACCGCGGAAATGCCCGGCATGTACGAGGGCGAGGACTACGATCTGGCGGGCTTCGCCGTCGGCGTGGTGGAGAAATCGGAAATCATCGACGGCAGCAAGGTGAAGTCCGGCGACGTGCTGATCGGCATCGCATCCAGTGGCGTGCACTCCAACGGCTACTCGCTGGTACGCAAGATCATCGAGGTCGGCAAGGCAGATCTGGATTCCGCGCTCGACGGCAAGAAAATCGCCGACGTGCTGATGGCGCCGACGCGCATCTACATCAAGCCCATCCTCTCGCTCATCAAGGCCCTGCCCGTGCACGCCATTGCCCATATCACCGGCGGCGGCCTGCCGGGCAACCTGCCGCGCGTCCTGCCGGAAGGCGCCGACGCCCGCATCGATGAAGGCAGCTGGGCATGGCCGGCCGTGTTCCAGTGGCTGCAGCAGAATGGCGGTGTCGAGCGCTTCGAGATGTACCGCACCTTCAATTGCGGCGTCGGCATGGTCGTCGTGGTGCCGGCAGAACAGGCAGACGCCACCATCACCCACCTGAATACGGCGGGCGAGAAAGCCTGGCGTCTTGGCGAGATCGTGCCCTCGACGCACGCCGAGCCGACCGTCGTCTTCGCCTGACCCCGCTCCTGCAGGAAGATCACCGATGCTGAAAATCGCCGTGCTGATTTCCGGCTCGGGCTCCAACCTGCAGGCCATCATCGACGCCGTCGCGGGCGGTGTCGTACAGGCGGAAATCCGCGGCGTGCTGTCCAACCGCGCCGATGCTTACGGCCTGACACGGGCGCAGCAGCAAGGCTTGCCTACGGCCGTGATCGCCCATGGCGACTATCCCGACCGCGAAGCCTTCGACCAGGCCATGATCCGGCAACTGGATAGCTGGGGTATCGACCTCGTCGTGCTGGCTGGATTCATGCGCATCCTGACCCCGGGTTTCGTCCAGCACTTCGAAGGCCGGTTGCTCAACATCCACCCTTCCCTGCTACCCAAGTACAAGGGCCTGCACACCCATCGCCGCGCACTCGAGGCGGGCGACAGCGAGCATGGCTGCTCGGTGCACTTCGTGTCGGCCGAGCTCGACGGCGGCCCGGTCATTGCCCAGGCAAGGGTTCCGGTGCATCCTGACGACACCGAAGCCGGCCTCACGGAACGCGTACACAAAAGCGAACATCTGCTCTATCCGCGGGTGATAGGCTGGCTTGCGGATGGATCGCTGGAATACGGCAACGGCCAGCCCCGCTTCGAAGGCCGCCCGCTCGCCCAGCCCCTGCAGTTCGTCTTCGACCATTAGAAAAACCGGAGTCTCCATGCGCCCCCAAGCCTGGCTGGCAGCGCTCATGTTGGTCGCGAGTCCCATGCTCCATGCCGCTGAATTCTCGCCCTATACCGCCACCTACCGCTTCAACCTCGACAACAAGCTGAGCGGGACGGCAACACGCATCCTCGAGAAGCGCGACAACAACCTCTGGCGTTACACCTTCTCCGCCAACTCCGCCGTGGCAACCGCCACGGAGATCAGTGATTTCCGCTTCGATGGCACTGCCGTCAAGCCGCTGGGCTACCAGCAGAAACGCAAGGTTTTCTTCTCCAAGAAAAACGCGCGCGTGGATTTCGACTGGACAACCGGAAAAGGCTCGGGCCACCGGGACGGCAAATCCTCCGTCACCTACAAGCTGCTGCCCGGCACGCTGGACGCCCTCAACATGGAGATCCAGTTCCGCCGCGACCTGAAGGAAACCGGCAAGCTGGCCGGCCCCTATGCCCTGGCCACGCCCAAGGATATTTCGTCACTCACCTTCGTCATCGAGGGCAAGGAAACACTGCAGACGCCTTTAGGCAAGCTCAACACCATCCGCGTCAGCCGCAAACATGCCGACCCGCATCGCCGCACCACCTTCTGGCTGGCCGTGGACCATGACTACCTGCCCGCGAAAGTGATGCAGGATGACGACGGCTCGATCTACATGCTCGAGCTGACCAAGTACCAGCCCGCCGGGCAGTCCAAATAAAAAAGCGGCCCGTTGGCCGCTTTTTTATTCATCCGCTGCAGGGTTCAGGTCTTGGGCAGTGTCACTCCGGTCTGCCCCTGGTATTTGCCGCCACGATCCTTGTAAGAGACTTCACAAGTCTCGTCGCTCTCGAAGAACAGCATCTGCGCCACGCCCTCGTTGGCATAGATCTTCGCCGGCAGGTTGGTCGTGTTGGAGAACTCCAGCGTGACGTGCCCCTCCCACTCCGGCTCCAGCGGCGTCACGTTGACGATGATGCCGCAGCGCGCGTACGTGGACTTGCCGAGGCAGACCGTGAGTACGTTGCGCGGAATACGGAAATACTCCACGGTACGCGCCAACGCGAAGGAATTGGGCGGGATGATGCAGACGTCGGAATGGATGTCGATGAAACTCTTCTCGTCGAAGGCCTTGGGATCCACCGTCGCCGAATAGACGTTGGTGAAGACCTTGAACTCTCTGGAGCAACGCACGTCGTAGCCGTAGCTGGAGACACCGTAGGAAATGATCTTCTGGCCGTTCAGCGCACGCACCTGGCCCGGCTCGAAGGGCTCGATCATGCCGTGCTGTTCCGCCATGCGGCGTATCCACTTG
>JAJNDL010000303.1 GCA_021156385.1 Moraxellaceae bacterium
GCCGGCTTGCCGAGGTCGACCAGCGCCGTCGGCTGCACCGAGGCATCGCGGCCGCGCACCACGAAGGCGGACACGAAGACATTGGGCGCGTACTCGCCTTTCGCCGGCACCGTCACCACCGGCGCCGCCGAGGTGAGCCGCTGCACGCTGGCATCGAGAATGCCCTCGCGCTCGGTCGTCACCAGGGCCGTGGCCTGCGGAAAGGGCATGCGCACCTGCAGGCGCATGGCCTGTCCCGGCGCATAGCTCTTCTTCTCGGGAATGAGGTCGATGCGGTCAGTGTTCTCCTGGTCGAACCACCACGATTCCTGGCCGCTCACCCAGGCCGTGGCGGACGACGTCGCCACCTTGCCGTCAGAGTCGGTCACCTGCGCGCGCAGGCGCAACTCGCCGGCGGCCTCGACGGGAATGTCGCAGTGCAGGCGGCCGAAGCCATCGCTGCGACCACGGCACTCGACCGACAGCGGCTTCAACTGCGTCTCGGTGTTGTAGGTGTAGAAGCCGCCCACGGTGCGCGTGCGGTGCGAGATGGTTTCGTTGAGGAAGACCTGCACCGTCACCGGCGCGTTCTTCACGCGCTCGCCCTTCGTGTCGAGCACGACGACGTCCACCGGCACGCGGCTCCCGGTCTTCACCCAGGAATCCACCTTGATGCCGGGCAACCAGGCGCCCGGCCAGTAGCGGTGGACGGCCGCGACGGTCTGCGTCTCGCCGCTGGGGTCGCGGAATTCCATCTCCAAGTTCAAGCGCGCCGGATTGACGCGCTCGGGCAGCGGCACCGCGAGGCGCAGGCCGCCGTTTGCATCCAGTACACCGTCCTGGTCCTCCAGCGCCTCCGCCGCCTCGAAACTCGAGCCCGGCGGACAGAGGTCGTTGCCGTCGCTGTCGACGCAGGTGCGGAAGGAGTACTGGTCGTAGTCGGGGAAACCGGCGTACTCCTCGCTGACGCGGGCACGCAGCGTCACGGGAGCTTCCGGATAGGCACCGCCGTTGAGATAGGCGAGGCTGAGGTCGGCGTCGATGCTCTCCTGCCGGGCGAGCGGGCCGCCCGGCACCTGCAGCCGTGCCTTGAGCAGCGGCAGGCGGAACTCCGCCACGGTGAAACTGCCGGCCTCGTACGTGCCGATGGAAGTACGGAAGCTGATGTCGTAGCGGCCCAGCTTCGCTGCCGCGGGAATCTTCCATGTGCTGTCGGCGTTGCCGTTGGCGTCGAAGCGCGGTGTCAGTTCGTATTCCTGGTCGCTGCCGTGGTGGCGCAGCACGACTTTCTCCACCTGCGCGACCGGCGCGGCGAAGCCGGTCAGCGAGCGGGCACGCAGGAAGTGGCGCATGTGCACCGTCTCGCCCGGGCGCAGCAGGCTGCGGTCAAGCACGGTGTGCGCGCTGTACTGGCTGCTGTGGTCGTAATACTCGCTGATGGCGTAGCGCCAGGGCTGGATGCCCTCGTCCCAGCTCGACAGCACGAAGCTGCGGTCATCGCCGGCACGGGCGCTGACCAGCATGCTGGCACTGCCGCCGCAGGAACGGCGCTTGCGCAACGCCGGCTGGCCCTCTTCCTCGACCCAGTCGCTGCGCTGCACTTCCGGCAGTTTCGCGTCGATGCGCGCGATGCCGTCCTTGTCCGTGGTGCCGCTCCAGAGCAGCTCGCCGGCGTTGCAGTCATGGATTTCCACCGTGGCGCCGGCCACCGGCTCGGCCTTGTCCAGGGTCGTCACCCAGGCCAGCGAGTTCGCTTCGCCGCGCTTGAAGTGCACGCCGAGGTTGGTCACCAGCGTCATGCTGTGCACGAACATGGGCTTGTCGAGGCCGAGCAGCGAATTGCCGAGATAGCGGCTCTCGACCTCGTGGATGTACACACCGGGTGCCTGCACGGGGATACCCAGCACCTCGAACTCGCGCGCGCCGAACTGCTTGGGCAGCGGCATGGCAACTGTGCCGGGCGTGTTGCGGATGAAGGACTCGCCGCGCGGATCGGGCGGCGCCGGCTTCCTGATCTTGCGGCCAGGCTGCTGCGGATCGTCCACCTCTTCGGGCGGCACGCCCCAGGGTTTGTTCGCCACTTCCTCGGCCCGCTTGAGCCAGGCGATGACGTCGGCAGCGTTGTCGGGCAGGCGCAACGTGTAGAGCTTCGCATCGGTTTTCGCGGCGGCGCCGGCGACTGCCGGCTCCAGGTTGCGCACCGTCAGCGGCACCGCGCCGACGGCGCGCTCGACGATGCCGAAATCGGCGCTGAACTTGGCAAGCGGCGGATATTCACCGGTCTGCACGGTCAGCGGGAAACGGCCGAGATTCTTCAGCGGGCGCGCGCTGCGATTGCCGAGCGGCAGTTCCGGCAGCCGCAGCGTGAATGTGGTGTTGGGCGGAAACGGTCCCCGGAAAATGGCAACGCTCGAGTCGCCGTAGCCGTCGCCCTCCTCGTTCGGTTCGGGCTGCCAGGTCCGCTCGCCGGCCTGGAGGATGACGTTCTGCAGCGCCTCGGCACCGATGGTTTCGGTGAATTCCAGACGCATGGTGCCGAAGGGGCTGCAGGGCCGGCGCGCGGCCTCGCGC
Organism: Moraxellaceae bacterium; assembly: GCA_021156385.1. Classification (GTDB taxonomy): domain Bacteria; phylum Pseudomonadota; class Gammaproteobacteria; order Pseudomonadales; family Moraxellaceae; genus UBA2031. Next base: position 2,551 of record JAJNDL010000303.1, read on the forward strand.
TGGCAGGAGAAGTTGGCCATGAATTCCGGCCGCACATGGTAGCCGAGCAACTGGTCCTGGCTATTGCGGATGCCGCTTGAGGAAGCGATGTTGCGGTCCCAGGCCAGCGTCACTTTTGCCTCGTTCGGAAAGCGGCGCTGGCAGGCCACCATGGCCCGGTCGACCACCGGCCGGCGCACCTCGCTCATCCAGCCCGGCTCGTTGCTGTGCCACCAGCGCACTTGCCAGTACTTCAGCGTGGCGAGATGGCGCGCTTCTTCTTCACCCGAAAGCAGCCGCACCGGAATTTTTTCCTTGATGCCCTGCACGAGGCAGTAGGCGTTCGGCGCGATCAGCGTCTTGTTCACCACGCCGTCGAACTTGAGCATGAAGACCTGCTCTTCGGCGATGCCACTGTCGGCCGGCTGCACGGCCAGGCGCAGCGAACTGTTCTGCTTGATGAGAAAAAGCTGGTCCTGCGTGGAGTAGCTGACGCCGGCCCGCGGCAGGCTGTCGCTGACCAGCGGGCCGCCCGTGCTGAAGCGGTACTTCGGATAAGTCACCACCGGCGCGCCCGCAACGCTGCGCAGGCCTTTCACGAGCGTGAATTCGCAGACGATGCCGGCGGGCAGGTCGGCCGCGAAGTCGTAAGCCCAGTTCTTCGTGTCAACCCAGCGGCCCTTGCCCGGCACCGGGCAGTTCACGGTGAAGGGGTTGAACACGCGCGGGTCGCCGAAGCGGACCATGTCCTCGGAAAAGCGCGCCTGCACCTGCCGCACCGTGCGGATCTCGCCCTGGGGCGCAAACAGCGTCAGCTTCGCGCCCGCCGCAGCCGCAGGC
>JAJNDL010000304.1 GCA_021156385.1 Moraxellaceae bacterium
GGCACGTAGCGCCACGTGCTGGCGGCACGCGCGCCGGTCATGCTGCCGAGCAGGGACAGCCGGGGCAGGCCTGCGTCCGGCCCCGGCAATGCCAGGCTCAGCACGGCAGTCGCGCGGGTATCACGGTTGACCAGGTGCAGCTGGTCGGAGTCGACGCGCCAGCCCCCGCCTGCGCGCCTCAGCACGAACTGCCCGCGCAGTTCCCGGGCATCCACCGGTTCGCGCAGGAAGGACGGCACCTGGAGCTCGGCAGTGCGGCTGTCCAGCCCCAGCCAGGCCTGCTCCGGCGACCAGCGCAGCCAGCCGGCAAGGTTGCGGGCGCCCGGATGGCGGTCGGTGGCTTGGGCGCTCAGCCAGCGCCCCCGGGCATCCAGCCGCGTCAGCCGCCAGCCCTGCCCGGGCACGGCGGCGAGATCCGCACGCAGGCCCACCAGCTCCCCGCTCGGCGCCGCTTCGCGCAGCCAGGCGGCCGCCGCCTCCGGCAGCTCCAGGGTGCCCAGCAGCTTGCCGGCACTGGCGACATTGGCGCGCGCCAGCGCGACGGACAGCCTGTCGCCGTCCTTGCGCACGGCAAGCTGCGGCACCGGCCAGACCTGGTCGTCCACCACGCCCTGCAACTGCTGGCCTGCCAGGTGCCAGCCCGCGCCCATGCGGTGCCAGGAGAGCTGGCCGCGCAGGTCGCGCACATGGTGGCGGCCGTGGTCGCCCTGCAGCACGACGTCCTGCCAGTCGACGTCGGCCTGCAGGCGCACCAGGCGGCCGCTGATGAAATCCAGCCAGTAGCTGCCGCCGCCCTTGAGGCGGCTGAAGCCGAACTCCTTCACCGGCAACGCGCCCAGCCAGGGCTCCCAGTCCAGGACCGGCAGGTGGATCCAGGTGCGCAGGCGGCCCCGCTGCCACTCCAGGGGATCGCCCTCCAGCTCGAGCTGCAGCGCCAGCTCGTCGGTGACGCCGGGCAGGCGCACCTTGCCGCGCAGGCGGTGATGGTTGCCGGTGTTGCGGTTGACGATGTCGACGCCGCTCAGCGTGAGCTCGGGGAAGCCCTGCAGGGCAAGCCCGATGCGGGACTCGGTCAGCGCCAGCGCCGGCTGGCGCAGCGCGAAGTCCAGGGTCTGGGCGGCAGTGCCGCTGTCGCGGCGGGCCAGGCTGGCGAGTTCGCGCAGTTGCAGGCGGCCGTCGGGAAGCTGGTCGAGATGGATGTCGAGGCCGCGCAGGCGCACGTCCAGGCGCAGCTCGGCATGGCGGATGGACTGCCAGATGGCTGGCCGCAGTTCGACTTCGGGAATGCGCAGCAGGACCTTGTCGACCGCCGCCGGGTCGCGCAATTCCAGGTGCGCGATGCGCAGCAGGAGCTGCATGCCGTCGCCGTCGCCTTCGAGGCGCTCCATCCGGACCGGCACGCCGAGGCGCTGTGACAGCAGTTTCTCCACGTCGGGCCGGTAATGATCGGCCATGGGAAAGAGTTGCCGGCTCACACCAACCATCACCGCCACCACGACCAGCATTGCCAGCGCGAGCGTCAGCAACTGGTGCCAGCACCAGAGCGCGCGCAATCGGAAAGCCTGCCAGTTCATAGAGCGTCGGAAGCGGAAACGAGAGAATTCAAGGATATAGGGAGAGGGCCGTCCGGCCTGTCTTACCCCTGTGTGTTTTGTCCGGGTTCTTCTTAGTCCCGGAGCCTAGTGTGCGCCATGCCAATGTCAGTTGCGAATCTGTGAAACACCGGCCCACCATCGTCATGCGCCAGGATTCCTGGCCGTCACAACAGCACGATGTCGTATTGCTCCTGCCGGTAGAGGGCCTCGACCGAGAACTTGATCGGCTTGCGGATGAAGGTCTCGAGATCGGCCACGGCCCCCGACTCCTCACCCAGCAGGCGATCTATGATCTTCTGGTTGGCCACCACGCGGTAGCCGTGGGCGGCGTCGTAGGCCCGCGCCTCGCGCAGGATCTCGCGGAAGATCTCGAAGCACACCGTCTCGGCCGTCTTCACCGTGCCGCGGCCGTCGCATTCAGAGCAGGTCTCGCAGAGCAGGTGCTCCAGCGACTCGCGGGTGCGCTTGCGCGTCATCTCGACCAGACCGAGTTCCGAGACCTGGGTGATCTTGGTCTTGGCATGGTCGCGCGCCAGCATCTTCTCCAGCGAGCGCAGCACCTGCTGCTTGTGCTCGGTCTCCTCCATGTCGATGAAGTCGAGGATGATGATGCCGCCGAGGTTGCGCAGGCGCAGCTGGCGGGCAATGGCGTGGGTGGCCTCGAGATTGGTCTTGAAGACGGTGTCTTCCAGCGTGCGCGTGCCGACGTAGGAGCCGGTGTTCACGTCCACCGTGGTCATGGCCTCGGTCTGGTCGATGATGAGGTAGCCACCGGATTTGAGCAGCACCTTGCGCTGCAGCGCCTTCTGCAGGTCGTCCTCGATGTTGTAGAGCTCGAAGAGCGGGCGCTCGCCGGGATAATGGTCGATGCGCTCGCGCACGCCCGGCACGAACTCGCGCACGAACTCGTCGACCTTGACGTAGGTCTCGCGCGAATCGATCAGCACCTTCTGCACGTTCAGGCTGACGAGGTCGCGGATGGTGCGCAGGTGCAGGGGCAGCTCCTCGTAGATCAGTGACGGCGTCCCGGCGGTCTTGCAGCGGTCCTGCACCCAGCGCCAGAGCTTGACCAGGAACTGCATGTCGCGGCGCAGTTCGTGCTCGCTGACGCCTTCCGCCACCGTACGCACGATGAAGCCGCCGGCACTGGTCTCGGGACTCTCCTGCTGCAGCGCGCGGATGAGGGTCTTCAGGCGCTCGCGCTCGGCCTCGTCCTCGATGCGCTGCGAGACGCCGATGTGCTCGCCCTGCGGCATGTACACGAGATATCGCGAGGGAATGGAAAGGTCGGTGGTGAGGCGCGCGCCCTTGGTGCCCATCACGTCCTTCATGACCTGCACGACGACGCTCTGGCCCTCGTGGAGCAGCTCCGAGATCGCCGGCGTGCGCTCGCGCGCGCCCTCGACCTTCGGCCAGACAAGATCGTTCACATGGATGAAGCCGGTGCGCTCGTGGCCGATGTCGATGAAGGCCGCCTGCATGCCGGGCAGCACGCGCACCACGCGCCCCTTGTAGATGTTGCCCACCATGCCGCGCCGGGCGGTGCGCTCGACATAGAGCTCCTGCACGATGCCGTTCTCGACCAGCGCGACGCGGCACTCCATGGGCGTGACATTGATGAGGATTTCTTCGGACATTTCTTATTGGTGCCTGTTCAGGGCCTTATCCCAGCACGCGGATGCCGAACTGCGCGAGCAGCGCCGCCGTCTCCGCCAGCGGCAATCCCACCACATTGCTGTAGCTGCCGTCGATACC
>JAJNDL010000305.1 GCA_021156385.1 Moraxellaceae bacterium
CAACCGCCGCATGGTGAAGCTGGCACTGGATTTGCTCGATCCGCAGGCAGGCGAGCGCGTGCTGGACCTGTTTTCCGGGCTCGGCAATTTCACCCTGCCGCTGGCGACGCGGGCTGGCGAAGTAATCGGCGTGGAGGGTGTGCAGGCCATGGCGGACCGCGGGCTGGAGAATGCGCAGCGCAACGGCCTGACGAATGTGTCGTTTTATGCCCAGGACCTGACGGCGGATTTTTCGCACCAGCCCTGGGCGAAGCAGGGCTTCGACCGCATCCTGATCGATCCGCCGCGGAGCGGCGCCCAGGAGGTCGTGCAGTACCTGCCGAAGTTCAAGGCGCGCCGGGTGGTCTACGTGTCCTGCAATCCCGCCACGCTGGCGCGCGATGCGGGATTGATGAAGACGGGCGGCTACCGGCTGACGCAGGCGGGGGTGATGGACATGTTTCCGCACACCACGCACGTCGAGTCGATTGCGGTCTTCGAGAAAAAGTAAGAGTGCAAAGCGTGCCTGCACCGGGCAGGCAGCGAGAGTGGGGCGATGGTCAAAGTTCGCGAAGACAGTTTCTTCAAGGCCGACGGGGGCGTGGACCTCGACGCCTGGCTGGGCCGCCTGCAGGCGCGCGTGGAGCTGCACGACGTCGCCGAGATGCGGCGGGCCTGCGAGTTTGCCGAGCGCGTGGACCGCGAGAACACCGCCCGGGCCAATGCCTGGTCGGCGCGTACTTCCAGCTTCAAGACCGGCCTCGCCATGGCCGACATCCTCGCCGAACTCAAGCTCGACCAGGAATCGCTGGTGGCCGCGGTGCTGTACCGCAGCGTGCGCGAGGGCAAGACCAGCCAGGAAGCGGTCGCGAAGGAGTTCGGCCCCGACATCGCGCACCTGATCGACGGCGTGCTGCGCATGGCGGCGATCAGCCAGGTCATCAATCCGCAGAAGAGCCCGTTCGCCCAGGCCCAGCAGCAGCTCGACAACGTGCGCAAGATGCTGGTGGCCATGATCGACGACGTGCGCGTCGCCCTCATCAAGCTGGCCGAGCGCACCTTTGCCATCCGCGAGATCAAGGACGCGAGTCCCGAGCGCCGGCAGCGTGTCGCCCGCGAAATCTTCGACATCTACGCGCCACTGGCGCACCGCTTGGGCATCGGCCACATCAAGTGGGAGCTGGAGGATCTCTCCTTCCGCTACCTCGAGCCCGATGCCTACAGGCAGATCGCCCAGTTGCTGGATGAAAAGCGCCTGCAGCGCGACGAATACATCCAGAACGTCATCCGGACGCTGAAGGAGATGCTGGGTCGCATGGGCATGCAGGCCGAGGTGACCGGGCGCGCGAAGCATATCTATTCGATCTGGCGCAAGATGCAGCGCAAGCGGATCTCCTTCAACGAGGTCTACGACGTGCGCGCCGTGCGCATCCTGGTGCCCGAGGTGCGCGACTGCTATGCCGCGCTTGGTGTCGTGCACTCGCTGTGGAAGCACATTCCGCGCGAGTTTGACGACTACATCGCAACACCCAAGGAGAACGGCTACCGCTCGCTGCACACCGCCGTGATCGGTCCGGCCGGCAAGCCGCTGGAGGTGCAGATCCGCACCTTCGGCATGCACGAGGAAGCCGAGCTCGGCGTCTGCGCGCACTGGCACTACAAGGAAGGCACCAAGGGCGGCAAGGACGCGAGCTACGAGGGCAAGATCGCCTGGCTGCGCCAGGTGCTGGAGTGGCACGAGGACATGGGCGACTCGCAGCTCGAGGATTTTGCCGAGCAGCTCAACCACGCCATCCACGACGAGCGCATCTACGTTTTCACCCGCGACGGCCACGTCATCGACATGCAGTCGGGCGCGACGCCGCTGGATTTCGCCTATCACGTGCACACCGAGATCGGTCATTCCTGTCGCGGTGCCAAGGTGAACGGCCGCATCGTGCCGCTCAACTACCGGCTGCAGACCGGCGAGCAGGTCGAGATCATGACGACCAAGGGCGGCATGCCGAGCCGCGACTGGCTGTCGCCGTCGCTGGGCTACCTGAATACCTCGCGTGCGCAGGCCAAGGTCCGGCACTGGTTCAAGATGCAGGACCGCGACAAGAACGTGGCCGAGGGGCGCGCGCTGCTCGACCGCGAGCTGGAACGCCTGGCCCTGGTCATGCCGCGCCAGGAGCTGGACCAGATCGCCCCGCGCCTGAACGTGAAGACCGGCGAAGACGTGCTGGCCGGCCTCGGTGCCGGCGACATCCGCATCAACCAGGTCATCCACCAGCTCGGCGCCCGCGTCGACGGCACCGGTCCGCAGCAGGAGCTGCTGCCCGAGGACCTCGTCGGCCGCTCGCGCCAGGACCTCGGCAAGTCGCCCATCATCATCGAAGGCGTCGGCAACCTGCTCACCCATGTTGCCAACTGCTGCAAGCCGATTCCGGGCGAACCCATCGTCGGCTACGTCACGCAGGGGCGCGGCGTTTCCGTGCACAGCCGTGGCTGCCCGGAGTTCCTGCACCTGCAGGGCGAAGAGCCGGGCCGTGTCATCGGCGTGCAGTGGAACCAGTCGGAGACCACGGTCTACCCGGTCGACATCCACATCCGCGCCTGGGACCGCACCGGTCTGCTGCGCGACATCACGGGCGTGCTGGCCAACGAGCACGTCAACGTAACCGGCGTGCAGACGCGCTCCGACAAGAACGACGGCACGGCGACCATGCTGATCACCGTCGAGGTCGGCAGCCTCAATGCGCTGGGCCGCCTGCTGGCGAGGATCGCCCAGCAGCCCAACGTGATCGAGGCGCGCCGCGCGGCGCGCTGACAGGGAGAGTTCGATGAGTGATGCGATGCACCGGCTGCTGGCCATCATGGCCCGCCTGCGCGATCCCGAGCGCGGCTGCCCCTGGGACCTGGAACAGGATTTCTCCACTATCGCGCCTTACACGCTTGAGGAGGCGCACGAGGTGGCCGATGCCATCGCCCGGGGCGATTTCCGGAACCTCGAGGAGGAGCTCGGCGACCTGCTGCTGCAGGTCGTCTTCCATGCCCAGATGGCGAGCGAGCAGCAGCTGTTCGACTTCGAGGCCGTCGCGCGCGGCATAGCGGACAAGCTGATCCGCCGCCACCCGCATGTCTTTCCCGGCGGCCGTCTCGACGGTGACACCGTGGCGATCGCCAGCACGGAAGTGTCGGTCAACTGGGAAAACATCAAGGCGGCGGAGAAGGCCGCGCGCGGCGAGCAGCCGAAACGCCTGCTGGATGGTGTTGCCTCCGGCCTGCCTGGTCTGGCGCGCGCCGAGAAGCTGCAGAAGAAGGCCGGCAAGGTCGGCTTCGACTGGAACGACCCGCGTGCCGTGATCGCCAAGCTGCGCGAGG
>JAJNDL010000306.1 GCA_021156385.1 Moraxellaceae bacterium
CCTTGTCACCCAGATGGCAGCCAAGGGCATAGGCCGAGTCGGTCGGATAGGCCATGACACTGCCATCCCGGATCAGCATGACTGCCTGCTTGATCAGCCGGACCTGGGGATTATCGGGATGGACATAAAAATACTGCGTCATATCAATGCTCGCTGGCCAGGCTCATCCTCGCTGCTGATCCATCGCCGCCAGACTGGCCGGCAACCAGCCGGCAGGGGAGCAAACCGGCCCAGATGTATCCAGGGCATGTGCGGGCCGTGGAAATCGCTGCCCTGGGAAGCATCCAGCCCCATCTGGACAGCCAACTGTCCAAGATAGCGCACCATGTCCGGCTTTTCCGTGGCAGTAGCAACCTCCATTGCTTCGCCACCGGCTTCGATGAAGGCGGCTATCAGACTGCGCAGCTTGGTCCGGGTCAGCGGATAGCGCCCCGGATGGGCCAGCACGCCGGTGCCTCCGGCGCCACGGATCAGTGCCAGGGCATCGGGAAGCTCAACCCATGGCATGGGCACGTCGGCAGGCCGGCCATTGCCCAGATACTTGTCGAATGCACCCTGCATGCTGCCGACGTGTCCTCCGGCCAGCAGCCACTGCGCAAAATGCGTGCGACTGATGCGGTTCGGCTCATTACCCGCCAGCTCCAGTGCACCCTCGTATGCGCCGGGCAGACGCGCTTTCCCGAGACGCTCGCCAATCATGTGTGCCCGTTCCCCGCGGGCATTGGCCTGCCGCTCCAGCCCCTCGCGCAGTCCCGGATCTTCGATATCGACTCCGAGGCCGACGATGTGCACCGAAATTCCCTTCCACACCGTGGAGAGTTCCAGCCCAGGCAGTAGTTGCATGCCCTGTACGGCCGCCTCTGCGGCCGCCTCTTCCACACCGTCCACACTATCATGGTCGGTCAGCGCCAGTACCCGTACGCCCGCACGAGCCGCCTGCCTGACCAGGTCGGCCGGACTGAGCGCACCGTCCGAACAGTGGCTGTGGGTGTGCAGGTCTATGACAGGCATGGTAGCGACCGTAGTGGTGCATTAAGATGCCGCACTTTACCACTACTGCGCAGATAAAGATGAAACAGTGGCTGGACTACATCCCGCTCATTCTCTTCCTCGTCAGCTTCAAGACACTGGGCATTTTCACCGCGACCGGTGTGCTGATAGCCAGTACCGTCCTGCTCTACGGCTTCTTCTGGTTCCGCGAAGGCAAGCTGGAAAAGAACCACAAGATCGTCCTGGTGGTGACCGTGGTTTTCGGTGGCCTGACGCTCGCCCTTCACGATGAAACCTTCATCAAATGGAAGGCGCCCATCGTCAACTGGGTGCTCGCCCTGTTCTTCCTCGGCAGTCACTTTGTGGGCGACAAACTCGCCATCGAGCGCCTCATGGGGCATGCCGTCACCCTGCCCGCCTCTGTCTGGCGTGGACTCAACCTCTCCTGGGTGCTTTTCTTCATTGCGCTGGGTGCGGCCAATCTCTACGTAGCCTTCACCCATGAATCCATATGGGTTGAGTTCAAGGTCTTTGGCAGCCTCGGCCTTACCTTTCTTTTCGTCATCCTGCAGATGGCAGCCATCAGCCGCTATCTGCCCCGTGAAAACGCCGACACCGGCAAGGATTGAGTCATGTGGTATGCCATCATTGCGGAAGATGCCCCCGGCACACTCGAGCAACGCCTGGCTGTCCGCCCGCGCCACTTGGCGCGCCTCGAGCAGCTCAAGACAGAGGGTCGCCTGCTGCTGGCCGGACCGCACCCTGCCATCGACAATGAGAACCCGGGACCGGCAGGATTCACCGGCAGCCTTGTCATCGCGGAATTCGACAGCCTGACCGATGCCGAAGCCTGGGCTGCCGCCGATCCGTACCGCGACGCGGGCGTTTATGCGAGTGTTCGTGTAAAACCTTTCAAGAAAGTTTTGCCCTGAGGGCTGGCCATGAACAAAACGGTATTTCTTTCCTCGCTCCTGTTAGCGACAGCGGTCAATGCCCAGCCCACGCCTGCTCCGGCTCCATCCCCCGCTCCGGCGCCGACCGCGCCCGCCGCAGCTCCGGCAAAGCCGGCTGCCGGCGCCACCACCACGAAGCCCGTTACATCCGTACCCAAGCCTGCAGGAGCCGTAGTCACTGTGCCAGCAGCACCGAAGCCGGCCACCGCGCTACCCCAAGCTGCAACCGTTGCCCCAGCGACCACTCCACAGGCCTCCGTGCCCCAGGCGGCACCTGCTCCGCTGACGCTCGAACAGCGTCGCCAGCAAGAGCTGCTTGCCAATGCACAACGCATCGACAAGGCCAACCGCGAACTGCTCGCCAAGAACCAGGAGCTGCAGTTGCAGAACGAAAACCTGAGCATGCAGGTCAACGTAATCAAGCGTGACAAAAGCTCGGAGGGCATCTGGAAAGGCGCCTTGGCCGTCATTGCCGGATTCTTCATGGGCTGGTATTTCGCGGGAAGCAGCGGCCGTCGCAAGAGCAGCTGGTAAGCCGCTGCCAGCCCAGCATGTCCGAGCCATTGCGCCCAGCCCGCATCGACTGGACACAGGACGGCCCGTTCGCGCAAGAATTTGGCGACATCTATTTCTCCCGTGACGGCGCCTGCGACGAGACCCGCCACGTCTTCCTGAACCAGAACGACTTGCCGCGCCGCTTTGCCGCGGTAGATGCGGACCAGGGCTTCACCATCATAGAAACCGGGTTCGGTACCGGACTCAACTTCCTTGCCACCCTCTCGCTGTGGCGTGAAAGCGGCGGGCATGGATGGCTTCACTTCGTCAGTGTCGAAGGCTTCCCGCTTGCTGTTCCTGATCTCATCAAGGCACACGGCTACTGGCCTCAGTTCGCCGAGGAATCCGGACGGCTGCGCGAGGCCTACCCACGCCTCCTGCCTGGCTTTCATCGCCTCCTGTTCGCCGAATGGCGCGCCACGCTCACGCTGTTTCTCGGTGACATCTCCGACTTCATCACACGCATGCCTGCGTCGGCAGATGCCTGGTTCCTCGATGGATTCGCTCCGGGAAGGAATCCGGCAATGTGGCCCGCAGAGCTGTATACCGTCATGGCCTCGCACAGCCGACCCGGCAGTACCCTTGCCACGTTCACGGTCGCCGGGAAGGTGCGGCGAAGCCTGGCTGCGGCCGGCTTTACGGTAGAGAAGGCTCCCGGCTTCGGGACCAAGCGAGAAATGCTGCGTGGCACGCTAGCCGCGCCCTCACCGCTGCCATCAGAAAACAGGGCGGGCGTCGGCTGTTTGCCTCCGTCGAAGACAACACCCTGGCTGCAACGGCCCCGCAAGCGATTTGCCGAGCGCAGGGCTTGCGTCATCGGAGCAGGTATTGCGGGTGCCA
>JAJNDL010000307.1 GCA_021156385.1 Moraxellaceae bacterium
CGGTCGGTCATGGTCCTGCTCCTGTGGCTTCCGTGGGGATGCATGCAGGTTAGGCCCGGCGCCGGCAGGAGCATTTGATGCAGGTCAACGGGGACGTCAGCGCTCGTCAGAGGCGGGGCTTGCGGCTGGCGCCTCGCCGGCCAGCCATTCGACACGCCACTCCGCCTGCGGGTGATCGCTCAGCACCGGCAGCAGCCACTGCAGCGTGGTGCGCGCACGGCTGTCGAACTGCCAGGGCGGATTCACCACCACCAGGCCGCTGCCGTTGAGGCCGAGCGAATTGTCGGGAGGCAGCACGCAGAGCTCCGTCGTCAGCATCTTGGCAATGCCGGTGTTGCGCAGGCGCCGGTAGAAGCGCTTGATCACCTGGTGGTCCTTGATGGGGAACCAGAGTGCGAACATGCCGGTGGGCCAGCGTGCATGTGCCTTCGCCAGCAGCTCGACGACGGGGGAATAGTCGTCGCGCTCCTCCTCGTAGGGCGGATCGATGAGCACGAGGCCGCGTTTCTCCTTCGGCGGCACCAGCGCGACGAGGCCCTCGTAGGCATCGCGCTGATGCACGGCGACCTGCGCCTGGCGCGAGAAGTACTGCTTCAGCAGGCCCGCGTCTTCCGGATGCAGCTCCATCAGCACGGCACGATCCTGCGGACGCAGGTGGTGCAGCGCCAGCCAGGGCGAGCCCGGGTACCAGAAGCCGGCGCGCTCGGCTTGCAGCGCCGCGACCGCCTTTTGATAATCCGCCACCCAGGCCGGCGGATTCGTCGCGGTGGTGGATTTCAGGCGGCCGAGGCCGCTCTTGAACTCCAGCGTGCGTTGGGCGGCGCTGGCGCCGAGGTCGTAGACACCGACGCCGGCATGCGTGTCGATGTAGCAGAAGGGCGTGTCCTTGCGGCGCAGGCCGTCCAGCAGGCCCAGCAGCAGCACGTGCTTGACGACATCGGCAAAGTTGCCGGCGTGGAAATGGTGGCGATAGTTCATGGCGGAAGCCTGGCGAATGAGCGCGGATGATAATGCCTGACAACGATAGCGTCCCGACAGCTTTTGCGTGTCGCGACTGGCGGCCTGCCGTCGAGGCACTGGCCACGACGGGCTGGTGGCGCCTGCCGCAGGCACTGGGCGCGGCCGGCTGGCAGGCGCTGCGTGACGAGGCGCAAGCCCTGCACGGGCAGGCGGCTTTCGCGCCGGCCCGCATCGGCCGTGCCGCCGGCGCACAACGCGAAGCGGCGGTGCGCGGCGACGAGCTGTGCTGGCTGACGCCGGAGATGCCGGCCGGCCGTTGCTATCTCGCCTGGATGGAAGCGCTGCGGACAGCGCTGAACCGCGAACTTTTCCTCGGCCTGGACGAGTTCGAAGCCCAGTATGCGCACTATCCCGCCGGGGCCTTCTACCGGACCCACGTCGACCGGCACCGCGATTCCAGCGCCCGTGTCATCTCCGCGGTGCTCTACCTGAACGAAGACTGGCCGGAAGCGGCCGGCGGCGAACTCGTCATGTACGACGCCGGCGGCGGCGAGCTGTTCCGCCAGGCACCGCACGGCGGCACGCTGCTGCTCTTCCGCAGCGAAGGCATGCCGCACGAAGTGCTGCCGGCGACGCGTGCGCGCTGGAGCATCGCCGGCTGGTTCCGCACGCGCGCCTGAGCGTGGCCGGGCTGCATCGGTCGGGCCCGGCGGCAGGGTCGGCAGCGCAGGGTTGACTTCGTCGTATGGCCTCCAGAGACTGCCGCATTCCCCGCGGTCCGCCCTGTACGGTGGACAGCACTGAACCCTTCCGGAGACTTGCCTTGACCAAGGTCCTTTTTCTGCTCGGCATCGACGATTCCAATCTCGTGCGGGTGCGCCACGTCGGTCCGACCGGACCTGTCTACGACCTCCAGGGCAGCGTCGATGTCTCGGGAGACCTCCGCAATCCGCAGCTGAAGAAGAAGGTGATAGTGCTCGGCGGCACGCACCCGCAGCCCGTGAAGTCGCCGAAGCCCGACGTCATCTTCAACTGCATCACCGATGCCGACTGCAGCGCGCAGGCGCTCAAGCTCGCCATGCAGGTGATCCAGCAGCACAAGGTGCCGGTGATCAACCGCCCCGTGCACATCCTGAAGAACCGGCGCGACGACGTTGCCGCGACGCTGGCGGGCATCCCCGGCGTGGTCATGCCGGCCACGCAGCGCATCAGGCCGAATTCGCGCCAGGACATCCTGGACGCGCTGGCGAAGGGCCCGGTGGGCTACCCGGCCATTCTTCGCCGCACCGGCACGCACGGCGGCGACACCATGGTGGTGCTGAACTCGCCGGCCGATGCGCCGCTGCTGGACCAGGTCGCCTGCGACGGCGCCGAGTACTTCCTGATCAGCTTCATCGACTTCAAGGACGACGACGGGCTCTACCGCAAGACCCGCCTGGTGGTGATCGGCAACCGCGTGTTCGCGCGCCACCAGCTCGCCAGCACCCACTGGAACGTGCATGCGAACGTACGCAAGGGCCTCATGCTCGAGCGCCCTGCACTTGCCGCGGCCGAAGAGGAGTTCCTGAAGACTTTCGGCAAGGCCACCTTCCCCTTCTATGCGGAACGCCTGGCGACGATCCAGAAGCGGCTCAAGCTGGAATATTTCTCCATCGACTGTTCGCTGCGCCCGAACGGCGACCTGCTGATCTTCGAGGCGAATCCCAGCGGCAACGCGCTGCGCCAGGGCAGCCTCGAGCAGTTCCCCTACCTGCGCCGGCCCGTGCAGCAGATGCGTGCAGCCCTCACGGAGCTGCTCCTGCAGATTCCTGCCGCCCAATGAACGACGACGGCTACGCGCGCCTTTTCAACGTCCGCGGTCGCCAGTACGACGGCGCGATGACGCGCTATCCGCAGGCGCGCGATGCCGAGTTCCTGACCGCAGTCGAAATCGCCGGCGTGCAGCCGGGCGTTGCCCTGGCCGACATTCCCTGCGGGGGCGGCTACCTGGCGCGCTACCTGCCGGACGATGTCACGCTGTATTCGGTGGACAGCTCGGACGTGTTCGCCGACTGTGCGCGTCGCGGCGGCACACATCGTTTCCTGCTCGCCCCCATCGATGAGGTGCCGCTCGCGGAGGGCCAGGTCGATCACGTCATCAGCCTCGCCGGCCTGCACCACATTGCCGACCGTCGTCCCTTCTGGCGCGAATGCGCGCGCCTGCTGCGCCCGGGCGGCGTGCTCACGGCCGGCGACGTACACGACGGTTCCGCGGTAGCACGCTTCCTGGATAGCGTGGTCGATCACTACACCTCGACGGGGCATCGCGGCATCTATTTCGACGAGCGCACCGTGAGCGAGCTGGAGGGCTGCGGCTTTGCCGTGGAATCCATGCA
>JAJNDL010000308.1 GCA_021156385.1 Moraxellaceae bacterium
CGACCTGCTGGAGAACAGCTTCCCCAACCTCTGGGTTGAGGGCGAGATCTCCAACCTGGCCCAGCCGTCTTCCGGCCATCTCTACTTCACGCTCAAGGATGCCGGCGCGCAGATCCGTGCCGCCATGTTTCGCGGCAACAACCGCTTCCTGCAATTTGCTCCGAAGAATGGCCAGCAGGTGCTGGTAAAAGCGCGCCTGAGCCTGTATGCGCCGCGCGGCGACTACCAGCTCATCGTCGAACAGATGGAAGAAGCCGGTCTCGGCGCCCTGCGTCGTGCCTTCGACGCGCTGCGCCTGCGCCTCCAGCAGGAAGGGCTCTTCGACCAGGCCCGCAAGCGTCCGCTGCCCAAACATGTACGGCACCTGGCCGTCATCACCTCGCCCACCGGCGCGGCGATCCGTGATGTCCTGTCGGTACTGGAGCGACGCTTCCCGGGCCTGCCGGTGACCGTCATTCCCGTGCCGGTGCAGGGCAAGGAGGCGCCACCCGCCATCGTGCGCGCCATCGCGCTGGCAAATGCGCAGCCGCAGTTCGATGTCCTGCTGCTGGCACGCGGAGGCGGCTCGCTGGAAGACCTGTGGGCCTTCAACGAAGAAATCGTGGCGCATGCCATTGCGGGCAGTCGCCTGCCGGTGGTGACCGGCATCGGTCATGAAACCGATTTCACGATTGCCGATTTCGTGGCGGACGTACGCGCGCCAACGCCCTCGGCCGCCGCCGAACTCCTCAGCCAGGACGGCGATGAGTTGCTCTCCAGCCTGGAGGGCTTCGAGCTTCTGCTGACCCGCGCGCTGCACACGCAATTGCAGGGCCTGTCGCAGCAGCTCATCCATCTGCGCGCGCGCCTGCGGCATCCGGGGCAGCGACTGCGCGACCTTGCCCAGCGCCTCGACGAACTCGAGCTGCGCCTGAAACGGGCCAACCAGCAGGACTTGCGCGAGCGCGAGTCGCAACTGAAGTCCTTCGGTGTCCGTCTCCAGTGCCATCATCCCGGCCAGAAGCTGCCGGCGCTGCGTCAGCTCCTGCAAGGCCTGGACCTGCGCCTGGGCCGTGCCGTGACGCAGCAATTGCGCGAGCAGCGCACGCAACTGCAGCACCTCGGCGAACGCGCCCAGCTCGCGAGCCCGCTTGCCATCCTGGCGCGTGGCTACGCCATCGTCGAAACCCCGCAGGGCATTCTGCGCTCGGTAGACAAAGTGGCCTCGGGCGATGTCATCCGCGCTCGCCTGCACGACGGCATGCTGACGGCAACCGTCACCAGCACGGAGAAGACGGATGCGTAGCCTGCTGTTGCCCGGAGCCCTTTTCGCTACGCTGGCAGCGGCCGCACCACAGGATTCGCGCGTGCCCGGCGGCATTGCCGTGCTGTCTTTCCCGGGTCTGCCGAAAACGGAGGTGCAGGCTCTCTACCAGGGCAAGCCTGTGTTCATCGATGAAGACCGTAGCGGGGCGCGACGCTTCATCGTCGGCATTCCGCTTGCCGCCACCCCCGGTGCCGCCGGCGTGCTGGTCGTCAACGCCCGCACCGGCGAGAGCCTCGACGTGGTGGCCTTCGCCATCCAGGACAAGAAATACCCCGAACAGCACATCACCCTGCCCGCGGACAGCAAGCACGTGAGTCCTGGCGCGGAGGAGCTGGCACGCTATGGGCGCGAGGCAGCGGAACAGCAGGCCGTCTACCGCATCTTCTCGGAAGGCGGCAAGCCTTGGCCCGACTTCATCATGCCTACGCCGGGCGAGGCCAACGCCAGCTTCGGCCGCAAGCGATTCTTCAACGGCGAGGCGCGTGCACCGCATCTCGGCATGGACATTGCCGCACCGGAAGGCCAGGTCATCGTGGCGCCCGCCGAAGGCGTGGTGGCGCAAACCGGCGACTACTTCTTCAACGGCCGCACCGTGATGATCGACCACGGCCAAGGCCTCGTTTCGATGCTCTGCCACATGCAGGAGATCCGGGTGAAAGCCGGCGACAAGCTGAAGCAGGGCGACATTGTCGGCCTGGTCGGCAAGACCGGCCGCGCCACCGGTCCCCACCTGCACTGGACGGTCAGCCTGAACGATGCCCGCATCGACCCGCTGCTCGTGTTGCCTGCGTCCGCACAGCCATGACCGACGCACACATTTTCTGGTGCCGCGACGATGGCGACTTTCCGGTGGAACGGTTGGGCACGGCGCTCGCGCCAGCCGAGAGGGAAGAGTTGGCCGGCTTCACCGGCGACATCCGCCGGCGGGATTTCACGATTTCACGCGCCCTGCTGCGCCACGCCTTCACGCGCTGCCTGGGCATGCCGGCGGATGCGCTCCGCTTCCGGCGCGACGGCGACGGTCGCCTGCTATTCGCGACACCGGGGCCGTGGCAGTTCAGCCTCAGCCACTGTCCCGGCATGGTGGCCATCGTTGTCGCCGGCAGCGCCTGCGGCATCGATGTCGAGCGGCCGCGCGACGCGGCAGTGATGAAAGTGGCCGAGCGCTACTTTGCCGACGCCGAAACAGCCTGGCTGCGTGCCCGCACCGAAGACCGGCAACAACGGGATTTCTTCCGCCTGTGGACACTCAAGGAGGCAGGAGTGAAGGCCCTCGGCCAAGGCCTTGCCCACAACCTCTCGAAGCTGGCCTTCACGCTGGGCGATGCCGGGCCACGCCTGCTCGCGCCCTCCCCCGCACTGCAACTGCAGCAGCTCGATCTGGACAGCCACCTCCTTGCTGCCGCCGTCGCCACGAGCGACAAGGTGTGCTGGCATGTTTCGGAGAGGACGCTCGCTGACCTGAGCTGCGACATCTAGGTTCGCCTCTTCCGCCCGCGCGGACTGGCTGCAAAAAAAAGCCCTGGCTTGCCAGGGCTTTTTCCATTGCATCTCGTGCTCAGTGCGTGAAGCCCGTCATCAGCTGGATCCAGCCGGCGAGCGCGCCCAGCACGCCGCCCAGTACGATGACGATCCACTCGTCCTCCTGGAAGGCGGGGCGCAGCAAGTCCTGGAACTCCTTGGAGCTCATCGCCTTCATGCGCGAGGAGAAGATGGAGGCGATCACCTTGGCGCGGTCGCGGTTGAACTGCGGATTGGCCAGCGGCTGCAGCGACAGCGCGGCGGCCTTCTCGACGATGGTGCGCTTCAGCGTGGCATAGCCGGTCGGGCCGACCGTGAGCTGGATCGCGGTACGCACCACGCCACCCTCCAGCAGCGGACCGATGTGGCGGCGGATCAACGCACGGGTGCGCTCGGCATAGGTACCGGTCAGCATCTCGTTGACGAGGTGCTTGAGCGACACCATCTCGATGGTGGAGAGCTCGGCGAACTTGTCGGAGATTTCCGGCTGGCGCTTCAGGAACAG
>JAJNDL010000309.1 GCA_021156385.1 Moraxellaceae bacterium
GGCCGCTTCCGCCACGACCGCGACAATCCGCTGCGCTGCGACCTGCTGCTGGTCGACGAGGCCTCCATGATCGACCTCGCGCTCATGCACGCGCTGCTGGACGCGCTGCCCCCGAAGGCGCGCCTCATCCTGCTCGGCGACAAGGACCAGCTCGCCTCGGTGGAGGCGGGCAGCGTGTTCGGCGACCTGTGCGCGGCGCCGGGCGGCAGCGCGGAGCTGCAGGGCCTGCTGCAGCCCTTCAATGTGAAGCTGGAACCGGCTGCCGATGCCACGGCCATGGGCGACTGCCGTGCGGAACTGACGCGCAGCTACCGCTTCGCCAGCGACAGCGGCATCGGTGCGCTGGCACGCGCCGCGCGCGACGGCAATGCGGACGACTTTCTCGCCGTGCTCGACAACGGCGGCGACGTGCTGCGGTGCGCCGGCGAGAAGCTGCGCGAGCAGCTGCTGCAGGGCTATGCCCCCTACCGCGCCGCGACGAAGCAGGGCGACCCCGCGACGGCCTTCGCCGCCTTCCTGGAATTCCGCGTGCTGTGTGCGCACCGCCAGGGCGCGGCCGGCGTCGAGGGGCTTAACGCGCTGCTCGAGGCCGGCAATGCCGCGTGGTATGCCGGACGGCCCGTCATCGTGCGTGCCAACGATTACGCGCTGCGCCTCTTCAACGGCGACATCGGCCTCTGCCTGCCCACGCCCGACGGCCTGCGCGTGTTCTTCGAGGTCGCGCCGGGCCAGTACCGGGCGCTGGCGCCGGGCCGCCTGCCGGCGCACGAGAGCGCCTGGGCGATGACCGTGCACCAGTCGCAGGGTTCGGAGTTCGGGGAGGTACTGCTGGTGCTGCCCAGTGCAGTCACGCCGGTCCTGAACCGGCCCCTGGTCTATACCGCGGTGACGCGTGCGAAAGCGCGATTTGCCCTGTGCAGCAGCGATGCCGTGCTGCGCGCCGCGCTGGAGGCGCTGCCGCGCCGCGAATCGGGGCTGGTGGAGAAGCTGCGCCAGTCCTGAGTCAACGCTGCGCCTGCTGCAGCAGTTTGCCGGTCTCGTTGCCTTCCTCGCGACCGTCGGCATGGTGACGCAGGTAGTCGAAGACGTCCTGCTCCTGCACCGTGACTTCTGCGCCGGCCTTCAGCGCGGGCACCATCTGCGGCTGGTTGCGCAGCAGGCCGAGGATGCGGCCGTTGTCCGCCCAGGACATTACTTCCACCCACATCCATTCCCTGCCGCCGTCGGTGCGGGTGAAGGGCGCCTTCACCATCAGGTATTCGCCGGGCGCCAAGCCGCGGCGGAAGGCGCTGCGCAATGCGGGCAACCGGCCCTTGGCTGCCTGACTTGCCGCCAGGATCGCCTCGTCATGGCGTATGTGGGCCACCTCGTCCTGCGAGCCGAAGAGCGTCGTCACCAGATGGTCCTGCTTCTCCGGCAGGCCGCGGCCCGGCTGGCTGCTGAAGTCGATCTCGACGAGGCGGTTGCGGGGGTCGCCTTCCTCTGCCTTGGCTGCCTTCAGCTGAAGGTCGACGCGCCGACCCGCATTCGGCAGCAGCGACGCCAGGATGCGTTCGCGCGTCGGACGATGCCTGATTGCCGTCAGATCGACGCGCAGCCGGCCCTGCGTGTCGGGGCGTGCGCCCTCGACCAGGGATTGCGCGGTCAGGTTGAGCAGGTTGCCCATGGGGCGCTGGTTCGACCACGAGAAATCGTTGATCACGATGTCGGGCTGGCCAAACTTCGCCATGCCCAGGCTGATGGCACGGATGTATTCGCCGCTCTTGTAGGCGTGGATGACGATATGGTCCTGGACGTCGAAGCCGTCGGCGCTCCAGGTGTCGCGGCGCCGCTTCTTCCATTCGGCGGCGCTGTAGGTTTCGCGTGTTTCCTCGTCCCAGATGAAGCCGTGCTGCTGGCGCGCAATGAGTTCGGTGAGCGCCAGCGCATCCGGCATGCCGGATGCGGCGACAGCAGCCGGGTAGGCGAAGTCCAGGATCAGGGCCTTCTGCGATCCTTGCAGCGCTTCGGCCTCGGCGCGGCTCAGCCCGTAGCCGAAGTAGTGCAGCTGGTCCAGGTCGGGTGGTGAGTAGTCTTCCTTCGCGCGCGTGGTCAACCGCAATGCCACGACCGGTTGCTGCGGCGGCTGGTCCAGCTTCTCCACGCGCCGGTAGCGCGGGAATTGCTCCCGCAGCAGCCGGTCCGCCACGGCTATCGGATCTCCCTTGTGGCCGGGCGGAAAGTACACGGCGAATTCGAAGCTGATGATGCGGCTGTCCTGCGCAGCCAGGGCCGGGATGGCCGCGAGGGCGCAGGTGAGGAGCAGAACGAGGCGGCGGAGGATGGGCATGGCGTGGCGGGTCCTTGCAGTATGCCAGGGAGCCTGGCGACCCTAGCACGGGCCTGCACGGTTGCCGAGCGGCGTGGCGCCTCAGCGCGTGACCTGCTGCCGGCGTTCGAGCTCGGCACGCAGTCGGCCGAGCGCCGGTGCGAATTCCTTGGAATCGTCCTTCTCCCCCTGCTTCAGCAGGTGCTCCAGCATCTGCCGCCGCGTCGGGGGCTTCTTCGCCTTCACGAAGTCGAACTTGCCCTGCTCGAAGAAGCGCGTCTTCACCTTGCGGTAGTCCCAGCCACCCAGGAAATACACGCCGGGCTTGCCGAGGGTGAAGGCATAGTCGCTGTCCTCGCCGAACAGGTAGCGGTGCACGGTGTTGCTGCAGAAGATAAGCAGGCAATTCTGGCCGCCGAAGTTGTGCAGGCGGTAATTACCGCCGTCCATGCCATAGTGGTAGAACAGGTAGCCGCCCTCGAACTTCTGCACGGCGAAATTGAAATAGGCGTACTTGTCCTTCGGGTTGAGGTGCAGCGCCTGGCCGAAGGAAACCGGCGAGGGGGCCTCGCTCATGTTCACCCAGCCGTAGACGATGGACGTGTTGCGGAAGTCGGTGATCTCGCGCGTACTGGCGCAGCCGGCAAGCAGGGCGAGGCAGAGGAGGGGAAAGGCGAGCCGCAGGATACTCATGTTTTTCTTCTTCTCGTTCGGATCTGGCAGAGCGGTGGACCGGCAGTCGTGCAACGGCAGGGTTGTGGAGAAGATTGTGCGAGCTGTGCGGCAGACAGGCTGTGAACGGGTTCATGAACTGCCGAGGCCGGGTGCAGCGGCAGCCGGCCTCGGCGCTTCTCACTTGATCACGCCGCAGGCGATGCGCCCGGCACCGCCGCCCAGCGGGGCGGGATGGTCGGCGTGGTTGTCGCCGCCGGCGTGGACCATGAGCGCGCGGCCCTTGAGGTCCTTGGCTTTCAGGCGCGGCGCGAGCACGGGCTGGGCGGCCTTGCCGTCA
>JAJNDL010000310.1 GCA_021156385.1 Moraxellaceae bacterium
CCGTTGCCGGCCGGAATCACATCGACGTTGTCGAAAGCCGTTTTGGTCCAGTTGATGAAATGGAAGCGGTCCTCATTACGGCGCTCCTCGATATCACGGTTCTTCTGGAAGGCCTGCGGATCGAAACCACCGCACTCCACGGCCAGCGAATGGTCGACGATGAGCTGCACCGGCACTACCGGGTTCACCTTGGCAGGGTCACCGCCTTGGTCGGCGATGGCGTCACGCAGGCCGGCAAGGTCCACCAGCGCGGTCTGGCCGAGGATGTCGTGGCAGACCACGCGCGCCGGAAACCAGGGGAAGTCGCGTTCACGCTTGCGCTCGATGAGCTGCGTGAGGCACTCATTGATGATGGCCGGATCGGCCTTGCGCACGATGTTCTCGGCATGGACGCGGGCCGTATACGGCAAGCCGTCCCAGGCGCCGGGCTTGATTGCTTCGACTGCGGCGCGGGCATCGTAATAGTCGAGCCTGGTGCCGGGCAGTTGCTTGCGGAATTGGGTGTTCATCTCAACTTCCCGAAATAATCACACGCGCCTCTCGGCGCATAAAAGGCTCCGCTCCCCATGCATGCAGGGCGCGGAGACTATCGTTTACTTGCGGTCCTTTAGCGGAACGAACTTCTGGTCTTCCGGGCCGGTGTAGTTGGCACTCGGGCGGATGATCTTGCCGTCGATGCGCTGCTCGATGACGTGCGCACTCCAGCCGGAAGTGCGCGCGATCACGAACAACGGCGTGAACATCGCCGTCGGCACACCCATCATGTGGTAGCTGACGGCACTGAACCAGTCGAGGTTGGGGAACATCTTCTTGATTTCCCACATCGTGGACTCCAGACGCTCCGCGATGTCGTACATCTTGGTGTTGCTCTGTTCGACGGAGAGCTGGCGCGCCACTTCCTTGATGACCTTGTTGCGGGGGTCGCTCACCGTGTACACGGGATGACCGAAGCCGATGATGACTTCCTTGCGGCCTACGCGTTCACGGATGTCGGCTTCCGCCTGCTCCGGATTGTCATAGCGCTTCTGGATCTCGAAGGCGACTTCGTTGGCGCCGCCATGCTTGGGACCACGCAGCGCGCCGATGGCGCCGGCGATGCAGGAGTAGATGTCGGAGCCGGTGCCCGCGATCACGCGCGAGGTGAAGGTCGAGGCATTGAACTCGTGCTCGGCATACAGGTTGAGCGAGGTATGCATGGCGCGCACCCAGCTCTCCTGCGGCGCCTTTCCGTGCAGCAGGTGCAGGTCAGCTTGTCGGCGATGTCGCGGGCACCGGGATGGTTGTGGTCTTCCTTCTCGGGAGACACACAACCCAGCACGGAAACGCCGGTACGCATGACGTCCATCGGGTGCGCAGAAGGCGGCAGCTGTTCAAGGGCGGCCTTGACGCCAGCCGGCAGGCCGCGCAGCGACTTCAGCTTGGCCTTGTAGCCAGCCAGCTCGGCGACATTGGGCAGCTTGCCATGCACCAGCAGGTGCGCGATCTCCTCGAATTCGCAGGTGGTGGCGACATCGAGGATGTCGTAACCGCGGTAATGCAAGTCATTCCCGCTGCGGCCGACGGTGCACAGCGCGGTATTGCCGGCAGCGGTGCCGGACAGGGCCACGGACTTCTTTGCCTTGGGCAGCACTTGTTCAGACATGTCGCTCTCCTTTTCTTGCATTCAAAAGTTGAGAGCCTGCTCAGCGACAAACAGGCCCTGCTTCAATTTCAGGATCGTGATTACTTGCCCTTCGAGAACAGCCGGTCCAGCTTGTCCTCGTAGGTGTGGTAGTTCAGGAACTCGTAGAGTTCGTTGCGCTTCTGCATCATGTCCAGCACGTTGACTTGCGTACCTTCCTTGCGGATGGACTCGTATACGGCCAACGCGGCCTTCTGCATCGCGCGCGTGGCAGACAGCGGGTACAGCACCATGGCAATGCCCTGCCCGCCCAGCTCCTGCGTCGTGTAATACGGCGTTGAGCCGAACTCGGTGATGTTGGCCAGCACCGGCACCTTCACGGCATCGCAGACGGTCTTGTACATGGCGATGTCGGTCATGGCCTCGGCGAAGATGGCGTCGGCACCGGCCTCCACATACGCACAGGCACGGTCAATCACACCCTGCAGGCCTTCTTTCTGCAGCGCGTCGGTGCGGGCCATCAGCACGAAGTCCGGATCGAACTTGGCATCGGCCGCGGCTTTCACGCGATCGACCATTTCATCAACGGGAACGATTTCCTTGTTGGGACGGTGACCGCAACGCTTCTGCGCCACCTGGTCCTCGATATGCACGGCAGCGGCGCCGGCCTTGATCATTTCCTTGATGGTGCGGGAAATGTTGAATGCACCGCCCCAGCCGGTGTCGATATCCACCAGCAGCGGCGTCTCGACGGCAGCGGTGACGCGGCGCACATCTGTCAGCACGTCTTCCAGCGATGTGATGCCGAGATCGGGCAGGCCATAGGAGTAGTTGGCGACGCCGGCACCGGAAAGATAGATCGCGCGGTAGCCCACCTGCGTCGCCATCATGGCGGCATAGGCATTCACGGTGCCCATGACCTGGAGGGGCTTCTCCTCGCGCAGCGCCTTGCGGAAGCGGCCGCCTGCCGTCAGTTTTTCGCTCATCGTCTACTCCTGGTGGTTGGCGGGGCGGTTACCCCTGCCCTTTCCCCTCGTCTCGCCGGCCTCGTGGGCAGCGGCGTCGGGGGCGTGGGAAATGCGTTCGCGGAAATGCGCCTCGATGTTCTTGCGCGCCGAGCTGATGTGCCGGCGCATCAGGATCTCGGCCATCTCGCCGTCACCGGCCTCAATGGCTTCAATGATGCGGTGATGCTCGCCGAAGGCCTTCTGGGGCCGGCCTTCGGTCACGGAAAACTGGTAGCGATAGAGGCGCACGCGGTGATAGAGCTCGCCGCAGAGCATCTGCGAGAGCACTTCGTTGCGGCTGCCCTGCACGATGCGGTAGTGGAAGTCGAAGTCGCCTTCCTCCTGGAAATAGGCACGGCCTTCCTGGAACTCGGCCTGCTTCTCGTGCTCGGCCAGCAGCGCCTTCAGGCCCTGCACTTCCTCCGGACTCATGTTCTCGGCCGCAAGGCGCGCCGCCATCCCTTCCATGGCCTCGCGCACTTGGTAGATGTGGATGAGCTCGGCGAAGGACAGGGAAATCACCCGCACTCCGACATGGGGGATGCGGGTCAGCAGCTTGCGTCCCTCCAGCCGGCGCAGAGCCTCGCGCAGGGGACCGCGGGACACGCCGTAGCGGCTGGCCAGCTCGGCCTCGGACATCTTGGAGCCCGGCTTGATCTCTCCCTTGACGATGGCGTTCTGGATCTCGCTGAACACGCGGTCCGCCAGGGTCAGGGCCTCGGGTGCCAGGTCGGCATCCAGGGAGGCTTGGTTAGGGAGCTGGGCTGAGGCCATGCGGTTTTGTCGACAATCCGATAGGATGCGGCAAATTAACGCCCGCTTTGGAGGCTGTCAACGCAATGTTCCGCCCCATTGTCAACAATTAGCGTGTATGGGTAAGAAAAATTAACTATAAGGATGGTTTTGCAAAGGAGCCCCTGCCCATGCTCGTCGATATCGGCCTGAACCTGTCCAGCAACCGCTATGACCAGGACCGTCCGCTGGTACTGGAAAGGGGCCGTGCGGCTGGCGTCGACCGCTTCATCCTGACCGGCACCAGCCTTGCCGACAGCGCCGAGGTGGTACGGCTGGCCCGGGAGCATGCCCCCTTCTGCCTGGCCACCGTCGGGGTACATCCGCATGAGTCCAGCAGCCTGGACGAGGCCGGGCTGTCCCGGCTGCGTGAACTCCTGGCGCAGCCCGGCGTGGTGGCCGTCGGCGAAACCGGCCTCGACTTCAACCGCAACTTCTCCCCGCCCGAAGCGCAGGAGCGTGCCTTTCTCATGCAGATCGGGCTGGCCGGGGAAACGCGCCTGCCCCTCTTCCTGCATGAGCGCGACGCCAGCCGCCACATGCTGGATATCCTGCGCGCCAACCGCGACAACTGGAGCAGCGGCGTCCTGCACTGCTTCACGGGTTCGCGCGAGGCGCTGTTCGCCTACCTCGACCTCGGGCTGCTGATCGGCATCACCGGCTGGATCTGCGACGAACGCCGCGGCCAGGAGCTGCAGGCGCTGGTGCGGCACATTCCGGCGGACCGCCTGCTGCTGGAAACCGACGGGCCCTATCTGCTGCCGCGCGACCTGCCACAGCCTCCGAAGGACAAGCGCAACGAGCCCGCATTCCTGCCGCATATCGCGACCACGGTGGCGCGGCTGCGCGGCGAAAGCCCGGACGAACTGGCCGCACAGACCACCCGCAATGCCAGGCAGCTTTTCGGATTCG
>JAJNDL010000311.1 GCA_021156385.1 Moraxellaceae bacterium
TGGCCGTGGCTGAGGAGGCCGGGGGATTCAGCCGCAGCCGCTCGAGGTTGGCCGCGGCGGTGCGGTACCAGGACGGGCTGACATCGAGCGCCTGCTGGAAGAGGCGGGCCGCCTGGCGATGGTCCTGGCGCAGCGCGGCGATGTAGCCGACGTTGTTGAGCGCGACATGCTGCGGCATGTCGCCACGCAGGCCGATGGCGCGCTCGTATTCGCCCTGCCAGGCCACGGCCTGCATCAGGTTGTTGCGGATGCGCTCGTTGTCCGGCGCGCGGGCGAGGGCCTGGTTGAGCAGCAGCTCGGCGCGGTAGTACTCGCCGGCCATGATCAGCGAGTAGCCGTAGTTGTTGTAGATGGAAGGCTCGTTGTCGTTGAGCTGCAGCGCCTTCTCGTACCAGACCTGCGCCTCCGCGAAGCGGCCGCGCATGTCGGCCACCAGGCCGAGGCCGTTCAGCGTGCGCCAGCTCTGCGGATGGGCGGCGCGGGCCGTCTCGAGCTGCACCTCGGCGCGCGCGTACTCGTGCAGGCCGAGCAGCGCGAGGCCGCTGCCGAGCAGCGCCTCCGCGTCGTCCGGGTCCGCGCGCAGCACCTGCTCGAAGGTGGCGAGCGCCGGGCGCGCCTCGCCGAGGCCGAGCAGGGCCTCGCCGCTGCCGATCAGCGCGATGCGCCGCTGCGGTTTCTCCTTGAGGATCTCGCCGTAGAGCCGCAGCGCCTCGCGGTAGTCGCCGCGGCGCAGGGTGAGGGCGGCCCGCTCCTCGGGCGTGAGGGCAGGCGTCAGGAGGGCGTCCTGGCGCGACGGCTGGTGGGCGCAGCCGGCGAGCAGGACGGCGAGCAGGAAAAGAGTGAAGCGCATGTCAGTGTCCCCTGGAAATGATCGCGGTGAAGATGCGGATGAAGGCCGGGCCCAGGATCACCAGGAACATGGCCGGGAAGATGAAGGCCATGATCGGGAAGATGAGCTTTACCGGCAGCTTGTTGGCGTGTTCCTTGGCGCGCTGCATGCGGATCAGGCGCAGGTCGGCGGCCTGCTCGCGCAGCGAGGCCGCGATGCTGGTGCCGAAATGCTGTGCCTGCACGAGGATGCTCACGAAGGCGCGGATGTCGTCGACGCCGGTGCGTTCGGCGAGCCCGTGCAGGGCCTCGTCACGCGAGCGTCCGGCGCGCAGCTCCAGGCTCACCAGCGCGAGCTCGTCGGCGAGGAAGGGATGCGAGTGCTCCATTTCCTTGCTGACGCGCTGGATGGCGGCATCGAGCGAGAGCCCGGCCTCCACGCACACCACCAGCATGTCGAGCCCGTCCGGGAAGCTTTCGGCGATGCGCTGCTGGCGCAGCTCGATGTGGTGCATGACATAGAGGTTGGGCGCGAAGAAGCCCAGCAGCGCCATGCCGGCGACGAGGGCGGC
Organism: Moraxellaceae bacterium; assembly: GCA_021156385.1. Taxonomy (GTDB): domain Bacteria; phylum Pseudomonadota; class Gammaproteobacteria; order Pseudomonadales; family Moraxellaceae; genus UBA2031. The sequence continues at coordinate 1,401 of JAJNDL010000311.1, forward strand.
GGTCGGCAGCGCATGCGTCGCGCCCCAGCCGGAGGCGAACAGCCCGATGCCGGCCAGCACCGGCAGGCCGAGGCCGAGGGCGAGCTTGGCGGCGAGGTAGAGCGGCAGTGCCTGCGCATCGCGCCAGCCGGCGCGCACGAGGCGGGTGCGCAGGTGCGAGCTGCGCCAGTTTTCTTCCGGCAGCAGCGCCTTGGCCAGCGGCGCGACCACGCTCACCTGGAAATTGCCCTGCGGCAGGCTGCCCGGTGCGGTGTCGTCGCTGGACGCGCCGACCTCGGCGAGGCGGCGGCGCAGGGGGTTGCTGAAGCCGATCAGCCAGGCGCCGCCGGCCAGCACGAGCAGGAGGGTGGTGACGAAGACCAGGCCGAGCAGCAGGTAGTGCAGGGCACTGGCGGCGATCGAGGTTTCCATGTGCGTCTCCTCAGATGCGGAAGTGGATCATCTGCCGGATCACGTACCAGCCCATGGCCATCAGCCCGAGCTGCGCGCCGATCAGGTAGAGGCCGATGCGGTGTTCGATCAGCACGTGCAGGTAGGACGGATTCAGCACCGACAGCATCAGCGCCATGGCGAAGGGCAGGGCGATCAGCACCTTGGCGGAGTAGTTCATCTCGGCGGAGATTGCGGCGACCTCGCGCACCATGGCGGCGCGCGAGCGCATCACCGCGGCGATGCGCCCCAGCACCTCGGCCAGGTTGCCGCCGGTGGTGCGCTGGATCAGCACGGCGGTGATGAAGTAGCGCAGCTCCTCCGAGCCATTGCGCTCGCCGAGGTGGCGCAGGGACTGCTCGAGGTCGACGCCGAAGTTCATCTCCTCGAAGCAGGTGCGCAGCTCGCCGGCGATGGGCTCCGGCATTTCGCCGGAGGCGTTCTTCAGCGAGGCAGTGAAGGGGTTGCCGGCGCGCATGCTGCGCGCGATGTAGTCCATGGTGTCGGGCAGCAGCTCGGTGAAGCGCTTCAGGCGCTGCGTGCGCGCCTGCTGCACGTGCAGGTGCGGCAGGCCGATGCCGAGCACGGCGGCGATGCCCAGCACCAGCAGCGGATGCGCCGGCGTGAACCTCGCCAGCAGCACGGCGGTGACGAGGCCGAGCGCGAGCTGCATGGCGAGGAAGCGCGCCACGGTCATGTCGAGGCCGGCCTGCTCCAGCCGGCGGTGCCAGTGCGAGAAATACGGCACGCGCTTGAGCAGCCGGTCCACGGCGGGCACGTCTGACAAACGCACCTCGCGCAGCAGGCTCACCGCTTCTTCCTGCGGCGTGTCGGCACGCAGCGAGCGCAGGCGGCGCGAGACCTTGACCTTGCGCTGCAGGTTCAGGCTGGACCACAGGCTGTAGAGGCCGTCGGCCAGCGCCAGCGCCGCGACGAAGGCGAGCAGGTAGACGAGATAGCGCACCAGTTCCGGATTCATGGCTCACCTCACTCGAAGATGCGGTTGGGGTCGAACAGCGCCTCGTTGAGGCGCACGCCGCGTTCGGCGAAGCGCTTCAGCATCTGCGGGCGCAGGCCGGTGGCGCGGAACACGCCCTTGACCTTGCCGTGCTCGTCGATGCCCTGGCGCTGGAACACGAAGAGCTCCTGCATGGTGACCACGCTCTCCTCCATGCCGGTGATCTCGGCGATGGAGGTGATGACGCGGCGGCCGTCGGCCAGGCGCTCGGACTGGATGACGAGGTCGATGGCGGAGGCGACCTGCTGGCGCACCACGCTACTTGCGAGCGTGAGGCCGCTCATGCCGACCATGTGCTCGAGGCGGGTCAGGCAGTCGCGCGGCGTGTTGGCGTGGATGGTGGTGAGCGAGCCGTCGTGGCCGGTGTTCATGGCCTGCAGCATGTCCAGCGCCTCGGCGCCGCGCACTTCGCCGACGATGATGCGGGATGCGCTCGTTGTCGGGGATGAAGCTCGAGCAGACGTTGAGCAGCGTGGTCTTGCCGGCGCCGGTGCCGCCGGAAATGATGATGTTGACGCGGGCCTTCACCGCCGCCGCGATGAACTCCGCCATCACCGGCGTCATCGAGCGGAAGGCGATCAGGTCCTTCACCGTGTAGGGATCGGCGGCGAACTTGCGGATGGAGAGCAGCGGGCCGTCCAGCGCCAGGGGCGGGATCACGGCGTTGACGCGCGAGCCGTCGGGCAGGCGCGCGTCGACCATCGGCATCGATTCGTCGATGCGGCGGCCGACGGCATTGGTGATCTTCTCGATGATGCGCTTCAGGTGCTCGTTGTTGTGGAAGGTGACGCTGGTCTTCTCCAGCTTGCCGCGCCGCTCCACGTAGACCTGCTTCCAGGTGTTGACGAGGATGTCGTTCACCGTGTGGTCGCGCAGCAGCGGCTCGATGGGCCCGTAGCCCATGATCTCGTCCTGGATCTCCTGGATCAGGACCTCGCGCTCCTGCTGGTTGAAGGGCAGGTCCTGGCGCTCCAGCGTGTGCAGCACGAGGCGGCCGATCTGCTCGTGGAGCTGTTCCGGCGCCAGCTTGTCGACCAGCTTGAGGTTGATCTGCTCCATGACCTCGCCGTGGATGCGGGTCTTGAGCTGCTGCAGCTCGCTGCGCTGCGGCTCGGTGGCGGTGCGGGTCATGGTTCCCTCCTGTCCCTGCGTGCGTGTTCCTGTGGTCCGGCATTCGCGCCGGACGGTAGCGTCCGTGTCGTGGCTCAGGCTCTTGCGATGGTTCGGCCCTTTCTGTGGGTCAGGCCCTTGCAGCGGTTCGGCCTTTTCTGTGGGTCAGGCTTCAGCCTGACAGCCGCGCCTGGCTTTGACGCCGGCGCCTGACATCGGCGTCCGCGTCAGGCTGAAGCCTGACCCACAACAGCGCGGTCCTGCGGCGCTGACTGCCCGACCTGCAGGGCGCTTGCCCTGCGGTCGGACCCTTCTTCCTTCAGTTCCCTTCAGTTCACCGGCGCCGCCGGCACCGAGCTGCCGCGCAGGCGGTCGAACCAGCGCGACGGCTTCACCGGCGTCGCCGGCGTGTCCGGGTGGCGCAGGCGCCAGATGTGCGCGGCGAGCTTGTCGGCGTCCTGGGTGAGCGGCGACTGCGGCGCGACGCGGTAGAGCGGGATGCCCTGGTCCTCGGCGGAGAGCGCCGCGGCGTAGTCGTTGCGGATGCGGTGCAGGCGCGTCACGCCCAGCGCCTTCTTCATCTGTTCGACGGAGGTGCTGGCCAGGCGCGACATGGCGCGGTTGTTGACCACCTCGACAGCGTTCGGGCGCAGGTCGCTGTGCAGGGCGAGGTAGTCGAGCAGGCGGCGCGTGTCGCGGACGGCGCTGAGGTTGTTCTGGGTGATCAGCAGGATCTTGTCGCACTGGCTCATGGCCTCCAGCGACCACTCGGTGACCACGCGCGGCAGGTCGAGGATGACCACGTCGTAGTGCGCCGCCGCCGTCTCGATCAGGCGGTGCACGGCACCGGTCGAGACTTCCAGCGGCATCAGGCGCGGCGGCGCCGCGAGCACGTGCACGCCGCTCTCGTGCTCGGCCACCAGCGCCTTCAGAAACACCTGGTCGAGGCGGTGCGCGTCGCGCAGCGCATCCAGCACATGGCTCTGCGGCTTGAGGTCGAGCAGGTGCGCGACCTTGCCGAACTGCAGGTCGCAGTCGACGAGGGCGACGCGGGCGCCGTGGTTGCGCGCCAGCGCGGTAGCGGCGTTGACGGCGAGCAGCGAGGCGCCGCTGGAGCCGTGTGCGTTGAAGAAGGCGGCGACGATGGCCTGCGTCGCCGGCGTCGCGAAGCGTGCGCGCTTCTCCTCGAGCAGGCGGTTCAGCACCTCGCGCACCTCGTCGGGCTCGAGCGGCTCGTGCAGCACGTCGCGCACGCCCATCTGCATCAGGCCGCGCATGAGGCCGGGGCTGTCGACCTGGCCGATGACGAAGACCGTGAGGTGGCCGGGACTGGTGTCGAGCAGCGACTGCAGCGCGTGCAGGCCGTCCTCGCGCAGCGCCGGCAGCTCGTAGAGCAGCACGTCCGGCGCGCTGTCGGTGAGCAGGCTGGTGCTGCCGGCCGGCAGGACGGTGAGCTGGTAGTCGGCGACGCTGCCGAGCAG
>JAJNDL010000312.1 GCA_021156385.1 Moraxellaceae bacterium
CTCCCGTTTCCCTCTTACAAGAAAGCTACTCTTCTTCGCGGCATTCCTGAGCTGAAGGAATGAGCACAACTATAATTTTTCCTGCGCGCGTTGTTTCCAACTTTCACAGGAGTAATCACCATGGCTACTAGCGATAGGGACTCTGGCAATCGTTCATCGGGCAAACAGGGCTTTGCCTCCATGGACAAGGAAAAGCAGCGGGAAATTGCCAGCAAGGGCGGCCAGGCTGCGCACGAGAAAGGCACTGCACACGAATTCGACAGCGAAGAAGCCCGTGAAGCCGGTCGCAAGGGTGGCGAAGCCTCCCACGGCGGCCGCAACAAGTCGTCCTGAGCAACGGGATGACAGCGGGGCCGGCAGCGCAGGCTGCCGGCCCCTGTTGATTTTTGATGCAGCGGGTTTCCGGAAGTTCCTCCGCACTCCCTGAAGGATTCCGGTCCCGTCACGCAGCGCCGGCAGATGCCGCGACCTGCGCATGCGTAGCGCGCAACTGCCGGGTCGCCGCCACCATGTTGCGCAGCGCCTCCTTCACTTCGGGCCAGCCACGCGTCTTCAGGCCGCAGTCGGGATTGACCCAGAGCCGCGCCGGCGGGATGCGCTTCCCCGCCTCCTCCAGCAGCTGTCGCATCGCTTCCGGCTCGGGCACGCGTGGCGAATGGATGTCGTAGACGCCGGGACCGATGGCGTTCGGATAGCGGAAACGCTCGAAGGCCTGCAGCAGCTCCATTGCCGAACGCGCCGTCTCGATGGTGATGACGTCGGCATCCATGGCGGCGATGGCCTCGATGCAGTCGTTGAAGTCCGCGTAGCACATGTGGGTGTGTATTTGCGTGCCGTCGCCAACCCCGGATGACGCGACGCGGAAGGCGCGCACTGCCCACTCCCAGTAGCCGGCATGCTCGCGGCGGCGCAGCGGCAGGCCCTCGCGGAAGGCGGGCTCGTCGATCTGGACGATGCGGATGCCGGCCTGCTCGAGGTCGCACACCTCCGCGCGGATCGCCAGCGCGAGCTGCAGCGCGACCTCGGCGCGCGGTATGTCGTCGCGCACGAAGGACCAGCACAGCAACGTCACCGGACCGGTGAGCATGCCCTTCATGGGCCGGTCGGTCAGCGACTGCGCATGGTGCGTCCATGCCACCGTCATCGGCTGCGGCCGGCTGACGTCGCCGACGATGACGGGCGGCTTCACGCAGCGGCTGCCGTAGCTCTGCACCCAGCCGTGCTGCGTGAACGCGAAGCCGGCGAGCTGCTCGCCGAAGTACTCCACCATGTCGTTGCGCTCGGCCTCGCCGTGCACCAGCACGTCCAGGCCCAGTGCCTCCTGCTCGCGCACGGCCAGCGCGATCTCCTTCTGCATCGCGGCCTCGTATGCATCGGCAGCGATGCGCCCGGCCCGGAAGTCGGCGCGGGCCTGGCGGATCTCCGCCGTCTGCGGGAAAGAGCCGATGGTGGTGGTCGGGAAGAGCGGCAGGCCCAGCGTGGCGGCCTGCACGGCCTCGCGCACGGCATAGGGGCTGCGGCGCCGCGCGGCATCCGGAGCGAGCGCCACAACGGCGGACTGCACGGCGGCATTCTTCCAGCCGGTGGCCTGGCGGCGCGCGGCGGCGACCGCATCCGACCGTGCCAGCGCCTGCTGCACTTCCGGCGCCTCCGGCGTCAGCAGCGCCTGCCGGAGCAGCGCGACCTCGTCGAGCTTCTGCGTGGCAAACGCCAGCCAGCTGCGCAGGCCATCGGGCAGCTTTTCCTCGCGCGCAAGATCCACCGGCACGTGCAGCAGCGAGCAGCCGGCGGACACCCAGAGCCGGTCGCCGAGGCGTGCCCTGGCCGCCGCGAGGATGCCGAGCTTCGCGCGCAGGTCGGCACGCCAGATGTTGCGGCCGTCGATCACGCCCAGCGACAGCACCTTGTACTCGGGCAGCTGGTCCAGCACGCGCTGCCATTCACTGCCGCTGCGCGTGACGTCGATGTGCAGGCCAGCCACCGGCAGGTGCAGCGCGGTCCAGAGGTTTTCCTCCAGCGGTGCGAAGCAGGTGGCGACCAGCAGGTTCAGGTCGCGGCGCTGCAGGCGGTTGTAGGCATGCTCGAAGGCTGCCTGCCAGGCGCAAGGCAGATCGAGGCCGAGGATGGGCTCGTCGACCTGCACCCATTGCACGCCCTGCGCGGCCAGCCGGTCCAGGACCTGCGCATAGACCGCGAGCAGGCGCGGCAGCAGCTCCAGCCGGTCGAAGTCGCCGCCGGCGCATTTGCCCAGCCAGAGGTAAGTCAGCGGCCCCAGCAGCACTGCCTTCACGGCATGGCCCTGCTGCTGCGCCTCCTGCACTTCCGCGAACAGGCGCGTGCTCTTCAGCGCGAACGCTTGCCCCGCCTCGAACTCGGGGACGAGGTAGTGGTAGTTGGTGTCGAACCACTTCGTCATCTCCTCCGGCGCGGCATCGCAGCCACAGGGCGCGCGGCCGCGAGCCATGCGGAACAACGTGTCGAGGTCGATCTCGTCGCTCACCGAGCCGAAGCGCGCCGGCACCACGCCCAGCAGTGCCGACATGTTCAGCACATGGTCGTAGAAGGCGAAGTCGCCAACCGTGACGAAGTCCAGGCCGGCGTCCGCCTGGGCCTGCCAGTGGCGGGCGCGCAGCTCGCGCCCTGTCTGCTCCAGCGCCTCGCGGCCGATATGGCCGGCCCAATAGGCCTCGACGGCCTTTTTCAGTTCGCGGTCTGCGCCGATACGGGGGAATCCCGGGATATGTGCCTTCATGTTGCGGTCCTCAGTTGAACGGCTGTCATTCTGGAGCGCGCTTTACTTGAGGCAAAATCAACTTTCTAATCACTCCATTGAATTTTTCTCAACAGGAACATTTCCTCCCCAGCCTGGCGGGAGGGAGAAAACCCATGATCGACATCCGCCATCTCCGCACCCTCTCTGCCCTGCGCGAGGCCGGCTCGCTGGCCGAGGCTGCCGAGCGCCTGCACCTCACCCAGTCCGCCCTCTCCCACCAGCTCAAGGGCCTGGAGGACGACGCCGGCCTCTCGCTCTTCCTGCGCAAGACCAATCCGCCCCGCTTCACCCGCGCCGGCGAGCGCCTGCTGGAATTGGCCGACCTGGTATTGCCGGCCCTGCGCGAGGCCGAACGCGACCTCGCCCGTCTGAAGGACGGCCGCGCCGGCCGCCTGGTCATGGCCATCGAGTGCCACAGCTGCTTCGAGTGGCTGATGCCGGCCCTGAACCGCTTCCGCGGCGACTGGCCGGAGGTGGAGCTGGATTTC
>JAJNDL010000313.1 GCA_021156385.1 Moraxellaceae bacterium
GCCGGAAGGCGCCCGCCAGGACTGGCAGATCCTGCTCGAACTCTCCAACCGCCTCGCCGATTCCGGCCGCCTCGGCCGCTATGTGCGCAAGGGCGTGCAAGGCGCGGTGGAGAGCCTGGGCCTCGATGCCGGCCTCGACCTCATGCTGCGCTTCGGGCCCTACGGCTCGCATGCCAAGCTCGTGCAGAAGAGGAGCCGCGCCACCGAGCGCGTGCTGTCGGTGCTGCGGCCCGACCGGGACGGGCTTTCCATCAAGAAGCTGGCGGAGAACCCGCACGGCATCGACCTCGGGCCGCTGCGCCGCATCCTGCCGGGGGCGCTGGCCACGAAGGACCGCAAGATCAACCTTGCCCCCGCCATCTACCTCGAGGACGTGAAGCGCGCCAAGCAGAAGCTGCGCAGCCGCCATTCGCAGGCTCTCCAGGTGATCGGCCGGCGCGACGTGCGCAGCAACAATTCCTGGATGCACAACTCGCAGCGCCTGGTGAAGGGCAAGCCGCGCTGCACGGCCTACGTGCATCCGGACGATGCCGCGCGGCTGCAGCTCGCCGATGGCCAGCACGTGCGTGTGACTTCGCGCGTCGGCAGCATCGAGCTGCCGGCGGAGATCACCGACGCCGTGATGCCGGGCGTGATCAGCGTGCCGCACGGCTGGGGCCACGGCCGGGCCGGCGTGCAGCTCGGCACCGCACGCAAGGTCGCCGGCGTCAGCCTGAACGACATCACCGACGAGCAGTACATCGATGCCCTGACCGGCATGCCGGTGCTGAACGGGGTGCCGGTGACACTGTCGGCGGTCGAGGCCCCGGTCGCGGTCGCGGATACCGTCGCAAATTAACAATTCGTAAAGGAATTTCGCGGCCGGGGCAGGAAAACTCCGGCCCGCATCACAGAAGATGGCGCTCCGCCTCGGGCATTGTTCCTGGGGCGACATGCTGCAGGCGGGCGAGGTGCCTCCGGATACCGCCCGACCCACATTATTTCTAGTGCCTATTTCGGCTTCAGTCCCGCCCCCGGGGTGGTTAAATTCCGAGCAGCGATTGCGACGCTGATCTGGACTGTGGCTGAAGCCCGCTGTACGAGAACACGATCATGAGACTACTGATAATCCTGCTGACCCTCCTGCTGCCCGCCACCTGGGCCGGCGCCGCAACCGACGCGGCCGAGGAAAGCACGTCCCCCCTGAGCCACGACGACATGGTCGTGGTCGCACTCTCCCTGATCGGCACACCCTACAAGTTCGGCGGCACCACGCCCGAGACCGGCTTCGACTGCAGCGGCCTCGTGCAGTACATCCTCGGCCTCTCCAGCCCCGTCACGCTGCCGCGCAACTCCGACGACATGTACCGCGAAGGCGTGGGCCGCAAGGTCGCGCTCAAGGAGCTCAAGGCCGGCGACCTGCTCTTCTTCAAGGTGGGCAGCAAGTCGCAACGGGTCAACCACGTTGCCGTCTACATCGGCGAGGACCGCTTCGTGCACGCGCCCTCGCAGGGCGGCTTCGTGCGCGTCGACAAGCTCGACAGCAAGTACTGGATGCGCTGGTTCACGGCCGCCAAGCGCGTGCTGCCCGAGAACGACCGGCTCGCCACCAACCCCTGAGGTTCCCGCCTGCTGCAGAGAGGCGACCGCTTCCTCGGCAGGCTCACGCAACGCCCCGGCCTGGGGCGTGCCCGAATCTGGCCCGCACCTCCCTTCTCCTTGAACGGCCTCCGTGCGATAAGCCTTCCGGCGTATGACTTGCCGGAGATTTCCATGACGCTGGTTCCGCTGTTCGACTCGCTGCGCCATTCCGACACTCTCACGATGCCTGCAGGCTGGACCCAGGGCCGCGCCAACTACGGCGGCCTCGTCGGCGCGCTGCTGTATGCGCGCATGGAAAAACTGCTCGGTGCGCCGCGCGTGCTGCGTTCGGCGACGGTCTCCTTCGTCGGGCCGGTCGCGACGGGGTTGGTCACGCTCACGGCGGAGGTGCTGCGCGAAGGCAAGTCGGTGGTGCAGGTGGAGGCACGCATGCTGCAGGACGGCGGCGTGGTGGCGGCCATGCTGGCCAGCTTCGGCGCAGCGCGCACCTCGGTGCTGGCGGTGAATTCGGTGCCGGCACCGGAGTTCACGCCGCCGGATGAATCGCTCGCCATGCCCTATGTCGCCGGCATCACGCCGGACTTCATCCAGCACTTCGACCTGCGCTGGGCGCACGGCGACCTGCCTTTCACCCATTCGCCGCTGGCCGAGCTGGGTGGCTGGATGCGCATGAAGGCGGCGCGCGGCGCGCTGGACTATGCCGATCTCTTCCTGCTCATCGACGCCTGGCCGCCGGCCCTGCTGCCCATCGTCAACGGCCCTGCGCCCGGCAGCTCCATGACCTGGACGCTGGAGCCCTTGCAGTTGCCGCCCGGCAAGACCGCCGCGAGCTGGTGGCAGTACCTGGCGAAGACCGACTACGCCCACGAAGGCTACGGCCACTGCGGTGCGCAGATATGGGACGACGAGGGTCGTCTCGTCGCCATCAGCCGCCAGACGGTGGTGGTGTTCGCCTGAGCCTGCGCCGGACCATCACACGGCCGATCCCCCGCCGGGGCGCGCAGGCATGAATCCGTTCCCCGCGGCGCCGGGTTCTGCGGAATAATCGCGGCTCCCGAGCGACGGCCTTCGCCATGACCCTGCCCATCGACTCCCTCCTGCCCGAGCTGCTCGCGACATTGGTGCGCACGCCCACGCTCGTGCTGCAGGCGCCGCCCGGCAGCGGCAAGACCACGCGCGTGCCGCTGGCCTTGCTGCAGGCAGAGTTCCTGGGCGACAGGCGCATCGTGATGCTGGAGCCGCGCCGGCTGGCGGCGCGGTCGGCGGCGCGCTTCATGGCCTCGCTGCTGGGCGAGGAGGTGGGGCAGACCGTCGGCTACCGCACCCGACTCGACACGAAGGTGGGCAAGGGCACCCGCATCGAGGTCGTCACCGAAGGCATCCTGACGCGCCTGCTGCAGGAAGACGCCGCGCTGGAGCATTACGGCGCGGTGATCTTCGACGAATTCCACGAGCGCTCGCTGCAGGCCGACCTCGGTCTCGCACTGACGCGCGAATGCCAGCAGCTCCTGCGCGAGGACCTGCGCCTCATCGTCATGTCCGCGACGCTGGACGCGGCGGCGATGGCGCGCGTGCTGGACGATGCGCCGGTGCTCGCCTGCGGCGGCCAGGTGTTTCCGGTGGAGGTGCGCTATCGCGCGCCCGGACGC
>JAJNDL010000314.1 GCA_021156385.1 Moraxellaceae bacterium
TGGAATTCGCTGACGATCAGGCCGCCCTGCTGGACGATGTGCTGGTAAAGCTTCGTGTTTTCGCGGGGATAGGGACGATCGGCGCCGGTTCCCAGGACCGCTACCGTCCTGCCCCCTGCACGCAGGGCGCCGGTGTGTGCCGCGGCATCGATGCCGCGGGCCATGCCGCTGGTGATGACGAGCCCGGCCCGCGAGAGTTCGGCTGCGAAGGCTTCGGCATCGCCCCTGCCGGTGTAGGACGGGTGTCGGGTACCGACGATGGCGAGTTGCGGCAGCCCGAGTAGGTCGGCATCGCCTTTCAGGAAGAGCAGCGGGGGCGGGTCCGGGATCTCCCACAGCAGGGCTGGATAGTCAGGGTGCGCCAGTGTGATCAGGCTCTGGTCGCCTGCCTCGCACCAGGCACGGTCGATCGCCATTCCCTCGGCGAGCTCCTGCTTGAGGGCGGGATCATCGCCATACTGCCAGCTGGCCAGTCGGTCAACGCGATCCTGGCTGATGCCCAACGATCGCCACTCCGCAGGCGACGCCGCGAGCGCCTTGCCGGGGCTTGCGAAATGGCCGAGCAGCTTGTGAATGCTATGGGAAGACTGGTGGACAAGGCGCCAAAGCAGCAGCCAGTCATCCAGTACTGGAGAGACGGTTTGCATGGGCATCCTTGCCTCAAGCCGGGGGTTTTTTTTGCAGGAAATGCCGACCGGAATCAATCAGGCCAAGGGACTATGAGAGAGAGCCGGGACCGCCGCCAGACGCGACGATCCCGGAAGGATCAGTTCGGCGCGCGTACTTCGTCACCCATCCTGACGGGAGAGTTTGCACTCAGCACGAGCGCATAGCTCACACGCTCGAATGAACGGAAAACCATGGCCATGCCCGTGCGCTCCGCGGGCAGCTTGACGGCCTCATTGGACACGCGGTCAGGCACTACTACCGCCTTGCGGTAGATGGCGAAGGTATGGCCGGGCTTCACTCCGTCCACGTGGCCGCGATTCAGCACGACCACACTGTTCTGCGAGGCCGAGGAAATGCTGTCGAAAATACGCAGGATACGACCCGGCGCCACGCCATCCGGATTGGAGGGATGGAAGAGGGCGGCGATCTGGCCAATCTCGTTTTCGAGCAGCTTGTCGCCCACACGGATCTCCTGGGTGGTGCGGCTGACTTTCAGCGTGGCGACTTCCGGCTCCAGCGTGATAAGCCGGCCGGCGCCGATGTCCTCGGCTTCATAGCCCAGCAGGGCGCCACTCTCGGGATCCACATAGGTCATCCCGGCACGATAGACGCCATAACTGCCTTCAGACTTCAGCAGGCCGCTCTTATTGCGCACGAAGACGCGGTCGCCGGAACCGGCCACCAGGCGGCCATCCGTACCGGCAATCACATACGGTGCCCTCTCGAGCTCTTCGCGACTGAGGACACGGGAATCATTGAGGTAGCGCTGGATATCCTTGAGCGGCAGCGTGGGGATGGCGAGATTCAGCGGAAGCTCCCGCATTTTCGGGTGCAGCTTGATGGTGCCGTTGGCCATCTGGGTTTCAGTCAGGAGAGGCGTACCGGAAGCCATGCGACCTGCCACTTCATCACAGCCACCGCCCTGGTCGACCGCCACTACGGTCCGGTCACTGATCTTGCAGAGGAGAAGGATATCGCCTGGATAGATGAGGTGGGGGTTGTAGACCTGCTTGTTGGCTTCCCAGATTTCCGGCCATCGCCAGGGATCGCTGAGGTAACGGGTGGCAATGCCCCACAGCGTATCCCCTGGAACCACCGTGTAGCGCTCCGGAGCGGAGGGTTTAACCTGTACGGGCTCGGCGGCCTGGACCACGCCCGCCAGCAGGCAGGCACTCACAACTCCAAGGAGGCTTTTTTTCATTATCGTTTCCCTTGCGGCGATAGCACCAGCATGGCCGTTATGGTCGCTTTTTCAGCAGCCGGCCTTATATAATGGGCCACAGCAGCGGCCTGCTCTGTGACGCAATAAGCAGACTTTTACAGTACCTTCATCACCTTAGCAAGCATACTTGTGAGACTACTCCAAGTCGCAGCAGTACTGGCGTAAACCCTATGATTCTGCCCATTCTCGAGTTCCCCGATCCCCGTCTGCGCATCAAGGCCAAGCCTGTCGCCACGGTGGACGACACGATCCGGCGTCTCGTCGATGACATGCTGGAAACCATGTACGACGCCCAGGGCATCGGCCTTGCGGCGACCCAGGTCGACCGTCACATCCAGCTGATCGTGATGGACCTGTCCGAGGGGAAAAACGAACCCTGGGTTTTCATCAACCCCGAGATAACGCCGCTGTGCCCGGAAACAGCCCCCTATGATGAAGGCTGCCTGTCGGTCCCCGGCTTCTATGAAACCGTGGAGCGTCCGGCGCGGGTGCGCATCACTGCCCTGGATCGTGATGGCAAATCTTTCGAGCTCGAAGCCGATGGCCTTCTGGCCGTCTGCATCCAGCACGAGATCGACCACCTCAATGGCAAGCTGTTCGTTGACTACCTGTCCTCGCTCAAGCGTGAGCGCATAAAGAAGAAGCTGGAAAAACAGCACAAGCTTCAGGCCTGAGCCGCTAGCGAGTACTTACAATTGGAACATCCCCTACGCATTGTCTTCGCCGGCACGCCCGATTTTGCCGCAGAGAGCCTGAAGGCCCTGCTGCAGCAGGCTGCCCATCAGGTCATTGCCGTCTATACACAGCCGGATCGTCCTGCCGGGCGAGGCCGGGAACTGCGCGCCAGCCCCGTCAAGGAGCTTGCGCTCTCCCATCGCATCCCCGTCCTCCAGCCGACGACGCTGCGAAGCGACGAGGCCATCGCCGAACTGAAAGAGCTGCGCCCGGACCTCATGGTGGTGGCGGCATACGGGCTGTTGCTGCCCCAGGCCGTCCTCGACATTCCCCGGCTTGGCTGCCTGAACGTGCACGCTTCGCTGCTACCCCGCTGGCGCGGCGCAGCGCCCATCCAGCGCGCCATACTGGCCGGCGACCGGGAAACCGGCATAACGATCATGCAGATGGAGGCCGGGCTCGACACCGGGCCCATGCGCTACAAGGAGCGCTGCCCGATCTCGCCCAATGACACGGGTGGCAGCCTGCACGACCGCCTGGCACTCCTGGGGGGAGAGGCGCTGGTAGCGGCGCTGGAGCTGCTGGTGGACGGCGAGCTTCCCAGCGAACCGCAGGATGCCAGTCAGGCCACCTATGCTGCCAAGATCAGCAAG
>JAJNDL010000315.1 GCA_021156385.1 Moraxellaceae bacterium
CTCGACGGCAGCTACTTCTACACGACCAACGAATACACGGTGGACATCGGCCCGCTCAGCACCACGGTGCTGGAGCTGCTGGTGCTGCTCACGGTGCGCCTCATCCAGCAGATCAGCGAGGGCAAGGTCTGGGTCGGTGCGCGCTTCCGGCACAAGCAGTACATGTCCACACAGTTCTACAAGGACCATCTCGGCTTCGTGCCGACCTTCGAAGCCGCCGAGACCGGTTTCGTGCTGGAGCGCGAAGGCCTGAACGCCCCCAACGGCGATCACTCGCTGCTGGCTTACCAACAGGCGCTGCGCGGCCTGCGCGAACTGGAGGAACAGGCCGCGGGCCAGGTGCTGCACAGCCACCGCGTGCGCCGCATCCTGGTGGACGAAGGCATGCGCGGCAATTTCCTCGGCCTCGACGACATCACCGGCCTGCTGCACTGCACCTCGCGCACGCTGGCGCGCCGCCTGGCCGACGAGGGCACGAGCTTCCGCGAGATCCAGGCCGAGGCGCGCATCGAGCTCGCCAAGCAGCTCCTGCTCAAGCCGGGCGCGGTGATCAAGGCCGTGTACGAGCGCGCCGGCTTCAACGATGCGTCGTCGTTCACGCGCGCCTTCCGCCGCTACACCAAGTTCACGCCCAGCGAGTTCCTGGACCGCCACCGCCGCAAGGGCTGACGCCACACGCGCCGGGCCCACGCGCCCGCCATGAAAAAGGCCGGCATATTGCCGGCCTTTTTCTTTTCTCTGTGTCGCGTCAGGCGGTCAGGGCACGCAGGCGCCGACGCTGCTGGCGCAGGCGCCGCTCGAGCTCCCGGAAGCGCGCGCGGAAGGGGGCGTCCTCCCACTGCTGCTGGAGCTGCGCCTTCTTCTGCGCGAACTCCTCTTCCTTCACCTTGGCCCATTCCTGCAGGGCGGCCGTGAAGATCTCGTACTCGTGCGCCACCTTCGCCTTCAGCGCCGCGACATCCGCCTGGCGCGCCTGGCGGCGGGCGATCTGCTCTTCGGCGCGCTTGAACTGCATGGTGAGCTGCGCCTTCTGGATGGCGAATCCGGAGCTGCGCTTGAGGTTCTTGGTGAGGCCCACCCAGGACAGCGCGAGGATCAGCCACTTGGTGGGATCGAGCTGCCACCACTTCACGCCGTTGCGGTAGTCGTACTGAAAGATGTGGTGGTAGTTGTGGTAGCCCTCGCCCCAGGTGACCAGCGCCAGCACCGGGTTGTCGCGCGCCGTGTTCTCGTCGGTGTAGGGGCGGCTGCCCCACATGTGGCAGAGCGAGTTGATGAAGAAGGTGACGTGGTGGCTGACCACCAGGCGCAGCAGGCCGGCGAGCAGGAACACGCCCCACACGTCGCCGAGCACCCAGCCCAGCGCCAGCGGCAGGCCGATGTTCATGGCCAGCACGATGGGCACGTAGTGGTTGTGCTGGAACATCACGATCGGGTCTTCCTGCAGGTCCTTGGCGTTCGAGAGATCAAGCTTGCAGGTCTGCGAGTCGCGCAGCATCCAGCCCATGTGGGCGAAGAAGAAGCCGCGGTTGATCGAATACGGGTCGTTGTCGACGTGGTCGACATGGCGGTGGTGGGTGCGGTGCTTGGAGCCCCAGACCAGGATGCTGTTCTGGATGGCCATGGCGCCGAAGAGCATGAAGAAGAGCCGTACCGACCAGTGCGCCTCGTAGGCGCGGTGCGACCACAGGCGGTGGTAGCCGCCGGTGATGGAGAGGCCGTTGCAGGCGAAGATCACCGCAAAGCTGATCCAGGCGGCGGTGCTGAAATCGGCGAACCAGGCATAGAGCGGCAGGGCGATCAGCGCGGCCAGGGGGGTGAGCGTCAGCACGATGCTGGCCGGCCAGTTGATGGGGCCTTTCGCGACGGCGGTCGTGGTCATCGGGTTTCCTCGCTGGGATGGGTGAGTCCGTTCAGCGGCGCAGCTTAACGTTAATCCGTGCCGGCACGAAGACCGCCAGTCAGCCATGCGGAATGACGCCCCGGGGCCGGGGCCGTTTTTCTTGCAGCGGGGGTGGGCATGCGGCGGCCACGGCATACGGGGCGCAGCCCGTACGCCGTGACGCGAAGGAGAAGGGGCCGGCCGACGGCGCGCGGACGCCGGGAGAGAGACGGCTACCGGCGGCCGACTTCCGGCTACCGCCGGACGGCATGGTTAAGGGTAGCCGGTTCGTGCGGTCTTGCCCGGTACGGAGCGCTTTTGCCTCTTCCGTATGCGGCGCGAGGCGCAAGCCGGGCAGCGGCAGCGGCTACGGCCGCGCCCTCACTCCGGATCGAAATAATCCTGCGGGCGCAGCAGCAGCACGTCGCAGGACACGCGCGGCATCACGTCCTCCGCGGTGTTGCCGAGCCAGAAGGCGGCGAAGCCGGTGCGGCAGACGGTGCCGAGGATGAGGCAGTCCACCTTCTCGCTCGCCACCATTTCCGGCACGGCGACATCGGGCCGGCCCGGCGAGACGCGCAGCGCGGTCTCGGCGAGGCCGAAGCGGGTGATCTGCTGGATGAGGTTCTCGCGGTAGGCGCGCTCGAGGTCGGCGCCGACATAGCTCGCGGCATAGGCATCGCCCATGAGCGGCACCAGCTCGACGGGGTTGGGCAGCGCGGAGAGCACGCGTGCCTCGCCGCGGAACTTCAGCACCAGCGCGACGAGGTGCTCGAGCGCGGCCTGGTTGACGAGGCGGTGCGGCGCATCGTCGGCGCCGATGCCGAGCGCGGCGGCGAAGCGGCGCGGCGCGATCGGGCGGCGCGCGATGAAGGTCGGCGCCGGCAGCTTGCGGAAGAGCGGCTTCATGTCCGGCGCCTCGCTCTCCGGGTAGTCGCCGATCATGAGGAAGTCGGCTTCGAGGCGGTAGCACTCGTGCAGCACCGACTCGGCCCAGTGCCGCGTCGCCAGCAGCGTCTGGCCGGTGCCGGGCGGCGCCTGCTCCATCACCCTGTCCAGCCAGGGCCGCGCCTTGGCCTCGGCATTGCGCGCGGCCGCCTCTTCCAGGCCGGGCGCGAGTTCGAGCTGGCCGTGCGCGTCGGGCAGCACCGGCAGCAGCACCTCGAGGTGGGCACCCAGCACCTGCGCCCAGGCCTGCGCCTGCAGCCAGGCCGGCTGCTCGTCGCGACCGTGCTGCAGCACCACCAGCAGCGTCTTGATCGGGAACATGGTCTCTCTCCTTAGCGGTCCTGGCCTCGACCGGCCTGCCGGCGGCACGCTCCCGCCCTCGACCGGCCTGCCGGCGGCACGCTCCCGCCCGCCGCAGTCGCAGCGGACAGCGGAATGGCAGGCGGCGGGCACGCCGCCGGTGTCGACGGGTGCGGCCACGGTCGGCCAGGCCTCTGCTCAACAGTCTAGATGCAATCCTGAGGTCGTGAGGCTGGCGTTGCGCGCCGCATTCCCTCTGCCGGCAGAAACGCCGGAAGCTCTGGCCGCGCAGCGCTTGCGCCTCCGGGACGCCGCTCGCCTGCCGGCGACCGCGGCAGCCTTTGCTGCCCCGAAAGCTGGGCGGCCCGGCCAGGCGCTTCAGCACCGCCCGCTCCCGCTCCGGGAGAAGACGAGCGTGGCTCGTGCTTCCCGCTCCGGTCGCCCGTCCATTCCGGCACGGCCCCGCCGCGCGCGCTCGCGCCGCCGGGGCCTGTAAATACCGCATAAATGCCCGTCGCCTTTTTGCAGGCGCGCGTCCTGCCGCCGGCTTGACCCCCTCCGGTTCAGAGGAGAAGATGCCTGCACCAACGGGGAGCAGCACCATGACCGAGAACAGGCAGTTCAACAGCTTTGCCGAGTTCTACCCGTACTACCTCAGCGAGCATTCCGACCGCACCTGCCGGCGCCTGCACTTCGTGGGCACCACGGCCGTGATCGGCATTGCGGCCTTCGCGCTGACGGCGGGTCCGGTGGCGCTGCTGTGGGCGCTGCCCGTGGCAGGGTACGGCATGGCCTGGGCCGGCCATTTCTTCTTCGAGAAGAACCGGCCCGCCACGTTCAAGTACCCGTTCTACAGCCTGTGGGGGGACTTCGTGATGTACAAGGACATCCTCACCGGCAAGATTGCCTTTTGATCTGGATTCGGATTCGGGCGAATCCGTTTTTTTGGCCGGGGCCTGCAGGGTGGCAGGCGGCATTCCGGTCCGGCTGACCGCCGCAACCCGCCGACGCATCGGTACTGACGACGTCACACATGACAGAACAACAATTAGAACAGCGCGCCCAGGTTTCCACGCAACACACCCGCATGCTGGCCTACATCGTCGCCGGCTGCGTGTTTGCCGCCGGCATCTTCTCCGGCTTCTACGACAAGACCGCCATCGGCATCATCCTCTTCGCGGTGATCATCCCCGTCGCGCTGCGTTTCCTGCAGGAATGGCTGGAATACAAGTTCCCGACGCACGTGGTGACCACGCTGCTGCTCATCGACGGCTTTGCCGCCGGCTTCGCCATCGCTGCGGGCAGCTTCAGCATCGTGCCGACCATGACCATCCTCGGCCTGCTGCTCACCGCGGCCATGGCCTTCGGCCAGCTCTACGTGATCGCCCTCGCTGCCTTCACCGCCATGTTCGGCAGCCTGGTCGGCGGCTTCCTGTTCGGCTTCGACCCCATTCCCTACAACGGCACGCCAGCCAGCATGGTCGTCGTCGCCATCGGCGGGTTCACGATCTACGTCGGCCTCTGCGCCTACTACATCCGCCAGCAGGCCGAGAGCCTCATCGTCGCCAAGAACCAGATCAAGGAGCAGCAGGAGCAGGCCATCCAGGTCTCGCGCCAGCTTGCCAAGTACCTGGCGCCGCAGGTGTGGGAATCCATCTTCTCCGGCAAGCGCGCGGCGAAGATCCAGAACAACCGCAAGAAGCTCTCGGTGTTCTTCTCCGACATCAAGGACTTCACCGTGATGACGGACGAGATGTCGCCCGACCTCGTCACCGAGATGCTGGCGCTGTACTTCGACCAGATGACCAAGATCGCGCTGAAGTACGGCGGCACCATCGACAAGTTCATCGGCGACGCCATCCTGATCTTCTTCGGCGACCCGGTGACGCAGGGCGCCAAGCAGGACGCCATCGCCTGCGTCTCCATGGCCATCGACATGCGCAAGGCGATGCAGGTGCTGCGCCAGAAATGGGTGAGCATGGGCGTGGAGAAGGCGCTGCACATCCGCATGGGCATCACCACCGGCTACTGCCACGTCGGCAACTTCGGCTGCGAGTCGCGCATGGACTACACCATCATCGGCCGCGACGCCAACCTCGCCTCGCGCCTGCAGAATGCCGCCGAGGTCGACGAGATCCTGATCTCCAACGACACCTACATGCTGGTGCGCGACAAGATCATGTGCCGCGAGAAGGGCGTGGTGCGCCTGAAGGGCATCGGCGAGCCGGTGCAGGTCTGGCAGGTGGTGGACTTCCGCTCCGACGTCGGCGAGCACCAGACCTGGATCGAGCACGAGCTGGACGGCTTCGCCATGCTCATGGACATCAACAAGGTCAAGAACTACGACAAGGAGCGCATCGTGAAGGCGCTGGAGGCGGCCGCGCAGCGGCTGCGCAACAAGCGCATCGTGTGATGCGAGCCTCGCTGTAAAAAAGCCCGCCGCCGGCGGGCTTTTTCATGGGCGCTCCGCAGCCCCTTCCGTGTGCTAGGTCGCGGAACACGCCCGTCCGGCAAGGGGACAGGCCTGTCCGCGCGAATGGCCGGCCTGAACACGCCGCCCCCGCGGGACGCTCGCCGTT
>JAJNDL010000316.1 GCA_021156385.1 Moraxellaceae bacterium
GGCCTCTCCGCTCCCGAACTCGCCGCGCTCATGAACGCCTATCTCACCGCCATGACGCGCCTCATCCACAAGCACCGCGGCACCATCGACAAGTACATGGGCGACGCCATCATGGCCTTCTGGGGCGCGCCGGTGCACGACACGGAGCATGCACGCCATGCATTGCTGACCGCGATGGAAATGAAGGCCGACCTGGTACAGCTGCAGGCCGACTTCCGCACGCGCGGCTGGCCGGCACTGAACATCGGCATCGGCCTCAATACCGGCCCCATGAACGTCGGCAACATGGGCTCCGAGTTCCGCATGGCCTATACCGTGATGGGCGATGCCGTGAACCTGGGCTCGCGCCTCGAGGGCCTGTCCAAGAACTACGGCGTGACCATCGTGGTCAGCGAGATCACCCGCGCCGCGGTGCCGGACTTCGCCTACCGTTGCCTGGACCGTGTGCGCGTGAAGGGCAAGCTGGAACCGGTCAGCATCTACGAGCCGGTGGGTCCGCTGGCGGAACTCGACGACGCCACCCGCGACAGCCTGGAGAAATGGGAGGCCGCGCTGGCCGCCTACAACCGCCAGGCCTGGGACGAGGCCGAGCGCCTGCTGCGCCACCTGCAAAGCCGCGAGGACCGGACGCTCTACCGGCTCTATGCGGAACGCATCGCACATTTCCGCACCGCCCCGCCCCCGGAAGGCTGGGATGGGGTATATACCTATACGACGAAGTGAATCCTGCGCCTTGCTCCTGCAACGCGCAGGCAAGGCCAGGTGACCATGTCGCGAACCAACTGGGTGTTCCTGCGCGGTCTGATCCGCCAGCACCGCCACTGGGAAGACTTCCCGGCGCGCTTCCAGGCAGCCTTCCCCGACGCCGAACCCATCCTGCTCGACCTGCCGGGCAACGGCGACCTCTGCCGCGAGGAGAGCTGCACGAGTGTCCCGGAAATGGTGGAGTCGCTGCGCGAGCAGCTCTGCGGCCGCAGCGTGCAGGGGCCCGTGCACCTGATGGCAATCTCGCTCGGCGCCATGGTCGGCATCGAATGGATGCAGCGCTACCCGCAGGAGATCGAGCGCGCCGTCCTCATCAACACCTCGCTGCGCGGCCTCTCGCGCTTCAGCGATCGCCTGCGTCGCGAGAACTACCGTGACATCGTGAAGGCGCTGCTTTTCGGCTCACACCAGAGGCGTGAAGAACTCGTGCTGGAACTCACTTCCAACCTGTATCCGCAGCGACGCGAACTCGCGCAGAAATGGGCCGGCTATGCCGAGCAGTGGCCGGTCTCGCGCATGAACGCGTTGCGCCAGCTCTTTGCCGCCGGCACCTATCACGCGCCGGACGCGCGGCCCCACGAGCATGTGCTGCTGCTGCAGAGCCTGGGCGACCATCTCGTCAACCCGGTTTGCACCACGCGCATCGCCGAGAACTGGCGCTGGCCGCTGGTCTCGCACCCCAACGCCGGCCACGACCTGCCGCTGGACGATGGCGACTGGATCATCCGCCAGGTCGACCACTGGCTGCGGGAGCCCGATGCCCGATGGCAATCCGCGAGCGCATGAAAAAAGCCGGCAATACGCCGGCTTTTTTCATGGTCGCGCCGCGCGGGCTCAGCCCAGCGCCGGATAATCCGTATAGCCCTCTTCACCACCGCCGTAGAACGTCTTCACGTTCGGCACGTTGAGCGACGCACCGGCCTGCAGGCGGCGCGGCAGGTCGGGGTTGGCGATGAAGGCGCGGCCGAAAGCGGCGGCATCGATGAGACCTTTCTGCAGCAGGTCCTCGGCCTTCTCCGGCGAATAGTTGCCGGCGCCGATGATGACGCCCGGGAATTTCGCGCGCAGGGCGCGACGGAACTCCGCGCTGTGCGCGGGGCCGCCGGCCCAGTCCGGCTCGGAGAGATGCAGGTAGGCGATGCCGCGCTGCGCGAACTCTTCCGCGAGATACAGGCCCATCTCCAGCCCGTCCTTGTCGTCGAGGCCGTTGAAGATGCCGAGCGGCGAAATGCGGATGCCGACGCGCTGCGGCTCCCAGGCCGCGATCACGGCATCCAGCGCCTCCAGCGTCAGGCGCGCGCGGTTCTCCAGCGTGCCGCCGTAGGCGTCGTCGCGCTGGTTGCTCTCGGCCGACTGGAACTGGTGCAGCAGGTAGCCGTGAGCGGCATGCACTTCGACCATGTCGAAGCCGGCCTCGCGCGCGTTCTCGCAGGCGCGGCGGTAATCCGCCACGATGCCGGGCATCTCTTCGGTCGCAAGCGCGCGCGGCGTCGGGCAATCGGCGCGCTGCGGACGCCCGTCCGGGCCCTTCACCGTGGTGCGGTTTTCATAGGGAATGGCAGAGGCCGACACCGGCTGCCCGCCGTCCGGCTGGTGGGCCGGATGCGAGACACGGCCGACATGCCAGAGCTGCAGGCACATGCGGCCGCCGGCCTCGTGCACGGCATCGGTGATGCGGCGCCAGCCCTGCACCTGCGGGGCGCTGTAGATGCCCGGCGTATCCATGTAGCCCTTGCCCTGCGGCGAGATCTGCGTGGCCTCGGCGATGATCAGGCCGGCACCGGCGCGCTGCACGTAGTAGCGGCGCATGAGGTCGTTGGGTTCGTCACCAGGCGGCGTGGCGCGCATGCGGGTCAGGGGCGCCATGACGACACGGTTGGGCAGCGTGAGCGCGCCGACGGTGAGGGGCGTAAAAAGCCTGCCGCTCATGGGGGTCTCCGGAAAGGGAAAGGATGGGCGACACTGCCACGCCGCCCGTTCCAAGGGAACCGGATGCAAGGACGCCCATGCAGGGCGTCACCCGGCTCTCAGGCGCTGCGGCCTTCGCCCTCTTTCAGCACCACGAAGTTCTCCGGCTCCACACCGTGGCGCAGCAGCGCCGCCTCGAGGTCGATGACGGGCTGCCCGATGGGCTCGTCGGTGAGCTGGAAGGTATTGAAGTGGATGGCCAGCGACAGCCGTGGATCGAGATCGCAGTGCGCGCGCACGGCATCGTCGGGGTTCATGTGCACCGGGCCCATGAACCAGTAGGGCTCGTAGGCACCGATGGGCAGCAACGCGAGGCGCGGCTGGCCGAGCCGTTCGGCGATCTCGCGGAAATGCGGCCCGTAGCCGGTGTCGCCGGCGAAGAAGAGGCTGCCGGCCTCCGTCTCCACCCAGAGCCCGCCCCACAGCGTCATGTCGCGGTCGCGCACGCCGCGCCCGGAGAAATGCTGGGCCGG
>JAJNDL010000317.1 GCA_021156385.1 Moraxellaceae bacterium
GTCGTTCACCGCGCTGCCGTACAGCCAGAGGCCGGCGCCCGATCATCCGGGGTTGCGTCCCGCCTATCAAGGAGCCAATCCGATCTCCGATGTCTGGGCCAGTAAGGCGATGGACGTCCTGGCGCGTAACATCACCCGTGCCGTTGACGATCCGTCCGATGATGAGGCGCGAAGCGAGATGCTGCTCGCTGCTGCATACGCCGGGATCGGGTTCGGCAACGCCGGGGTGCATCTGCCGCACGGCATGAGCTATCCCGTCTCCGGTATGGTCCGTGACTACGTAGCGATCGGCTAGTTCAGCTGCCAGTCACCCAGGCTGCAAACGTGTCTGAGACAACACTCGGGTTAAAACGCAAGCTTAGTGTGAATTACGACCCTAGGCACTGGAGGAGCGGACTACCGACAACGATGCGTCCATAACACCCGGTGTTCCGACGTTTCGGGCCCTCCGTCCAGCACTGTTCGTTCCTTGAAGGCAAGAATCTGAAAGGTCTGGAGATGCAGTGGGCCGTCAGGATGCCACGCGTTCCACGTCCGGCAAATGTACTTTCCGAAATAGAGACGCCGGCTCTCCCAGTCGCCATATTCCAGGGCCAACAAATACTTTACCCAGTACAGATCACGAAACGTCGTGGGAATATGCGGTGGTTTCTTCCACGACACGGATTGAATCAGATCCGGATTGCGGTTGATGATCGACGCCAAAAGATCCACTTGTCGCCCGTCATGGAGAGTTCCAGGAATGACGAACCAGTCGGTCACCTTGCGCGGCGCGGGAGCGAACATGCTCCAATCCTGGCGGAGGCCGAGTAGCTCACCGAGGGGCCGAGCGTACGTCGGCATCGTGTAGTCAGAGACGGTCGTGACATTCATGAAAAAGACATAGCCCAGAAAAAAGAAGGCGAAAAGGTTAACTGCCAGCGACGATCGCATCACCGTCATCGGATTTTCTGGGCCCGGGCGGGATTGCGTCGACCATGGCATGGTCCGATGTGCGGGATGGGCGACCCCCCGCTGGTCGGCGTAAGCGCTTGGTGTGCTGGCCGCGAAGAGGAGCGGGCCAGCGCTCTCACCGGTGGACAGCCGCCTCCAGCGAGGTGCAGCCCATGCCTGCGCAACGCTTGCCACCGTAGACCGGAATCTCTTTCCCAAATTGGCGTGCATCGAGACGACTGCACGCAGCTGCGGCATGACCTGATCCCAGAACCAGCTGGGCAGGAAGCAGACCATACAGAACGCACTGAGCCAGGGAAAGACCCAAATCATCATCGTGAGCAAGATCCCGAAATGAAGGCTCATGATCATCAGGACGCCCGCAGTGCGCACCGGACCGGTGGCGACGGGGCAGAACAGCAGCAGGGGGCCGATGACCTCAATCCCGAGTACCGCGAACGTCAGCACCCTGAGCAGCGC
This sequence comes from Moraxellaceae bacterium, assembly GCA_021156385.1. Lineage (GTDB taxonomy): Bacteria > Pseudomonadota > Gammaproteobacteria > Pseudomonadales > Moraxellaceae > UBA2031. The sequence continues at coordinate 1,414 of JAJNDL010000317.1, forward strand.
GGGAAACTGAAGAAGGTAGCTGCCAATCGACCCGGTGATCTGATCAACACTCAACGCGTAATAGATCGCGGTGCCATCGATGCGCCACTCCGGACCTGATTTGCGGATCACGGTGAACCAGTACACAAAGGCGATCTGCAGGAATAGGCCGGCCGAGGCCATCGACAAGACGCGCATCGACACGCGTGGGGCTGGCGGGTCGCGCAGGCTGTCGACCGACCACCATGCCCCGAGTGGTAAGAACATGCTCCAGAAGAGCAGCAGGCGCAATAAGGCGTCCTCAGCACTGAGGACGAAGGGATTGCGATTCTGAATTGACAACACCATCACCCACACGACGACGTTCATCACGCGCGTCCGATAGCCGACGAGCAGTGCCACTGCCGCCAGCGCAGTGATCCCGAACAACAGCGTCTGAACGACAGTCGTGCCACCAATCCAGTTGAGAGAAGGCCGTAAAATACCGGCTTCGTCGAGCAGGATGTGCCGCGGGAGGACGCCGTCGTCGGTGTAATGGGCGAGGAGATTGCGAGCCCGACCTGCGAGATCGACGAGGACAATCACCGCGAGCACGATGCGCAGCGCGGCGAGCGAGCGTACGTCTGCGGCGAAGATCTCCAGAACCGATGTGGGGACCCACCGGCTGACCAGACTTGTCACCCCGCGCCTAGCTGCACGGGCCGACCAGCGCGTCTCAGTACCACCCAACACATCGTCCTGTGCGTGGAAGGCAGCCAAATCAGTGGGCGCGGCGAGCGCCTCAGTGGACTCCGTTGTTATGCCCTCACTTGGCTCCACCCGAGGTTTCATAGTCTCCAGCCCCTGCGAAAGATCTCGAGGGGTCGGATCCGCCTTTATGGTTCCTCTGTGCAACATCGCTCTTGCCCGAGAGGGGAGTCGCTGTCGCGCGCCAAGGCATGGCCAAAAAGAGTACCTGCACCGCGACCACACGGACACGCCCAAAGCTGAATGGCTTGGCCTATTGGGTCTTCAGCGCCGTGCGGAAGAGGTGATAGTGTGGCATGACGCGGGGTATAGCCCCGCGCCCGTCGGCCGACTTCCGTGAGCGGTTGGTGGCAGCTCTGGAGGCGGGGTTTCCCCAGAGTGAAGCGGCCATCCGCTTTCCCGTCTCCGAGCGCACGATCTACCGCTGGCTGCGACGCCACCGGCGCGGCGAGAGCTTGGCCGAGCGGCCGCGCTCGGGGTGTCCGCCCAAACTCGCCCCCACCCGCTACCCCGAGTTGCGGGCCGTGGTGCAGGCCCACCCGGATGCCACCTTGCCTGAGCATGCCGTCCGCCTGGAAGCGGCCACCGGCAGCCGACTCAGCTGCGACGGGCTGAGCCGGCTGCTGTGCAAGGTGCTCGGCCATACCATTGCCGTCGGCCTCTGCCTGGAGCGCGGCCTCCCACCCCTCACCTTCGCCAGGCTCCTGGATTAGCAGGCAAACCTGCACATCACGTTACTAGATTCGCCGATGCGGATCTGGTCGATGCCCTGAAGGGCTATTTCCCCAAGCGAAGCACCGGGCACAGATCCGGATGACTGCGGAAGCACTGGCATGCGTGGAGAAGGCCAGCGAATTGCTCGGGGCGGACGACATGGGCGGAGGACTAACGCGCCTCGATGAGGCGCTTGACCGACTACGAGAGCTGCAACAGACCAAGCCGCAGTTCCTGATCGAGTTGTGGAGCGAGGTTCCGCGCCGTCTTCATGAAGACGGCTACCTTCCACAGCGTCTCGGAAAATACACGAAAGCCCACGCACAGGCCTTTAATCTCCTGATGCACTAGCCCACGCACAGGCCTTTAATCTCCTGATGCACTATCGCAATGACATCACGCACGCCAACGTGAGCCGCCCAGACGTGCGTTCCTCAGAGCCTGAGGCCTCCCGGCAGGCAAGGACAACCACGACGGTACTCACCAAGTTGCCATCCGGTTGGGCTGCGGGGGTCGTTGCCGAACGCATCCAGCAGCTGCACTGCGAGAGGGGCACGACTCCTCCGGAATGGGCCACCGTGCCGGCCACGGGCCACGAGGACACGCCTTCCTGACACACCGTCTCGACTGCGGATAATGGGAGCTGGTCCGTGAAACGGCAGGTTGCAGCGTTCGGGAACGCGTCTCCTTGTGCGTGCTAGGGCGTTGGTGTCGCCTCGCCCATCATGCCCTCGGAGGGGGACACGATGAAGGCCAGCCCCGTCGCCGGCGCTTGGCTCTCGTTGCGAATCTCGCCGAGAACATTGCCCGGG
>JAJNDL010000318.1 GCA_021156385.1 Moraxellaceae bacterium
CGCCAGCCCGATGGCGAGATCCTCGTCGTCCCAGTCGAAGGGCGTCGGGTTCAGCAGGTCGAGCCGCTTGCCGGAGGGCAGGCGCACCCAGGCGCGGACATTGTCGGTGTTCATCGGCTATACGCCTGCCTGCAGGAGCCGGTGTGCCGCGCGGTGCGCGTGTCGGCTCCTGCCGAAAATCTTCAGTTTGCGTCCGCCAGCTGCTGGGCCTCGGCCAGGTTCAGCGTGCCCTCGTAGATCGCGCGGCCGGTGATGGCACCGGTGATGCCACTGCTGGCGACCACCTTCAGGCGACGGATGTCTTCAAGGTTGGTAACGCCGCCGGAGGCGATCACGGGAATGCCGCCGTCGCGCGCCAGCTGTGCGGTGGCCTCGACGTTGACGCCCTGCATCATGCCGTCGCGGGCAATGTCGGTATAGACGATGGCGGTGACGCCGGCGTCGCGGAACTGCCGCGCGAGATCGACGGCCTTCACGGTGGAAACTTCCGCCCAGCCGTCGGTGGCGACGAGGCCGTCCTTGGCGTCGATGCCGACGATGATGCGGCCGGGAAAGGCCTGGCAGGCATCGATCACGAACTGCGGTTCCTTCACGGCCTTGGTGCCGATGATGGCGAAGGAGACGCCGGCCTTCACATAGGCCTCGATGGTTTCGAGCGAGCGGATGCCGCCGCCGATCTGGATCGGCAGCTGCGGATACTTCTTCGCGATGGCCGTGACGACTTCACCGTGGATGGGCGTGCCGGCAAAGGCGCCGTTGAGGTCGACGAGGTGCAGGCGGCGCGCGCCCTGCTCCACCCAGTGCGTGGCCATGCCGACGGGGTCGTCGGAGAACACGGTGTCGTCTTCCATGCGGCCCTGCTTGAGGCGCACGCACTTGCCGTCTTTCAGGTCGATGGCGGGAATGATCAGCATGGGGTTTTCTCTCGATGCGTTCCTTACGCCGCGCTAACGCGGGGAAAGGCAGTGGTCAGGGTTTCCAGTTCAGGAAATTCTTCAGCAGCGTCAAGCCGGCGGTGGAGCTCTTCTCCGGATGGAACTGCACGGCAAACATGTTGTCGCGTGCGATGGCGCAGCAGAACTCGATACCGTAGCGGCTGCGGCCGGCACTGAGGGAGGGTTCCGTCGGCGCGCAGTAATAGCTGTGCACGAAGTAGAAGCGGGCGCCGTCGGCGATGCCGTCCCAGAGTGGATGCTTCTGGCTCTGCCAGACTTCGTTCCAGCCCATGTGCGGCACCTTGAGCTTGCCGCCGTTCTCCACCTGGTCGAGGCCGAAGAATTTCACCTGGCCGGGATAGATGCCGAGGCCGTCGACGCCGTTGTTTTCTTCGGAGTGTTCGAGCAGCGCCTGCATGCCGACGCAGATGCCGAGCAGCGGCTTGCCCTTCAGCGCCTCGCGCACCTCGGCATCGACGCCGTGGCGGCGCATCTCCGCCATGCAGTCGCGCATGGCGCCCTGGCCGGGCAGGACGACGCGGTCGGCAGCGCGCACGCGCGCCGGATCGTCGGTGACTTCGACGCGGCTGGCGCCGACATGCTCGAGGGCCTTCGCCACCGAGTGCAGGTTGCCCATGCCGTAATCGAGAACTGCAACTGTCGTCATATCACTACTTCGGTCTGTGCAAACTCATGTGGGTCAGGCTTCAGCCTGACGACGGCGTCGAATCCGGTGCTGCTGTCAGGCTGAAGCCTGACCCACAAGAGGCCACGGGAATCGTGGAGGGCCTTACAGCGAACCCTTGGTGGAGGGCATCACGCCCTGCATGCGCGGATCGGGCTCGACGGCCGCGCGCAGAGCGCGGGCAAAGGCCTTGAACACGGTCTCGATCTGGTGGTGCGTGTTGCGGCCGCGCAGGTTGTCGATGTGCAGCGTCACGCCGGCGTGGTTCACGAAGCCTTGGAAGAACTCGTAGAACAGGTCGACGTCGAAATCGCCGACGCGCGAGCGGGTGTACTCGACATGGAACTCCAGGCCCGGCCGCCCGGAGAGATCCACGACGACGCGCGAAAGGGCCTCGTCCAGCGGCACGTAGGCGTGGCCGTAGCGGCGGATGCCTTTCTTGTCGCCCAGCGCCTGCGCAAACGCCTGGCCGATGGTGATGCCGGTGTCTTCGGCGCTGTGGTGGTCGTCGATGTGGGTGTCGCCCTCGCAGGTGACGTCGAGGTCGATCAGGCCGTGGCGGACGATCTGGTCCAGCATGTGGTCGAGGAAGGGCATGCCGGTGTTGAGCGAGCCCTTGCCGGTGCCGTCCAGGTTGAGGGCGACACGGATTTTGGTTTCATTGGTGTTGCGGACCACGGTGGCCTGGCGGGCAGACATGACAGCACTCATGCAAGGAAAGCCGCGATTATACCGGCATTCCCGAGGCGCCGGCAGCCAGCCGGCCCGGCCGGTGTCAGGTAACGGCCTTGCGTGCGGGTGAGCGCGGGCCCTGCGCCTGTGCTAATTTTCGCCCGTGCCAGCCGCGACAGTGCCCCACAGGCCGCGCCAAAACTGGCTACAGTTTTCATGATCCGGGCCTGACCCAAGGAATTGCCATGCCGGTCGCTGTCGAACTCGTCACCCACCCGCTGCCGGAGCCGCTGGCCGCCGAACTGGTCCGCACCTATGCCGACTCTCCCGACTTCGCCTCGCCCGAGGCGGCCGTCGAGGTCCTGCGCGACGCCGTGGCCGGGGGCGACTCGCTGTACAGCGGCGTCTTCAACAACCGGCACATCGCTGCTGTCCTGGTGCGCGGCGAAGGGGAAACCCGCCATCTCCGCTACCTGGCCGTCCACCCCGCCACCCGTGGCCGGGGCGTGGCCGAGCGCCTGGTGAGCGAAGTGCGCCGCCTCGAGGCCGAGCGCGGCACCCACTGGCTCGAGGCCGACTTCGACCTCAACCGGGAAGGCATTTCAGACATGCTGCTGGCCATGGGCTTCATTCCGCACGGCCAGGGCAATTACCGCTGCCGGGTGGACTGACGGCTCCTCTGTCCCGGCAGGTGCGTGGCACGACCGCAGCGCTCTGCCCGGATCAGGGCGAAATCATGTCGACGATGCTGCAGGGATTCCGTACCATCGCCGCCAGCCCTCATGGGCGCCTGCGGGTGTAGTTCAATGGTAGAACTGCAGCTTCCCAAGCTGCTAGCGTGGGTTCGATTCCCATCACCCGCTCCATATCAAAAAGCCCGCAATCGCGGGCTTTTTTCATTCTGGG
>JAJNDL010000009.1 GCA_021156385.1 Moraxellaceae bacterium
GCCTCGCCGTTGATGACGTTGATGAAGTCGTACACCACGCGCCGCTCGCAGCCCATGATGAGGTCGAGGTTGCGCAGGCCGACGTCGAAGTCGATGAGGGCGACCTTGTGGCCGCGCTGGGCGAGGCCGGTGCCGATGGCGGCGGAGGTCGTGGTCTTGCCCACGCCGCCCTTGCCGGAAGTCACAACGATGATTTTTGCCACGATGAAATCCTGCTGGTAGATATCGCCGGCGAAAAAACCGACGCCGTAAAAAGCGCGCGAGTATTCATGAAAGCGCTGAGGTGTTCAACACGACGCAAGGGGAATTTTGTTGCGTTCTCTTTGGGCTGTGCGGACACAATGGATTTCGCCGCGTCAGTGGGTCAGGCATCGGCGAGCAGCGGCAAGCAAGGTTGTCCACCCTGCGATGCTGCGCTGTGTCTGTGGGTCAGGCTTCAGCCTGACGACGTCGCCCAGTCCGGAATGCAGCGAGAATTTGCGGCGTCCTGTCAGGCTGAAGCCTGACCCACAAAGCGCTCCTGCTGCCGGCATGCAAGGCGATTTGGAATGATCAGAGCGCCACGATCTCGATTTCGCCGTCGCGCAGCAGCACCTGTGCTCCCGCGCCCCAGAGCGCATGGCTGCGCAGTACATCGGCGGTGCGGTAGTGGCCGGCGACGGCAACCAGTTCCGCCTGCAGCTCGCGGCAATAGATGCGTGCCTCGGTGTCGCCCTGCACGCCGGCGAGCACGCGGCCGCGCAGCGGGGCCCAGGCGTGGATGTGGCCGTCGGCCATGACCTCGGCGCCGGCGCTCACCGGAGCGAGCAGCACGAGGTCGCCCTCGGCATAGATCTGCTGGCCGCCGCGCACCGGCTGCGCGATGACGCGCGTGCGGCGCGGGGCGGCCGGTGCGGCAGCCTGCGGGTTGCTGCCGGCGGCGGTGCTTTCCGCGGCCCCGGGCCCCGCGGCAGGAGCGCCGTCTGCGGCAGCGGGGGCGGGCGCTTCGGCCTGGCGCTCGCGCGGACGCAGCGGCAGCAGCGCCAGGCCGAGTTTCGCCGCCTGCGCGAGGTCTTCGGGGCGCTGCGCACGCACGGCGACCGGATGCAGCGTGTGCACGCGGCAGATGGCGACCAGCGTGGCGAGGTCGAGGGCGCCGTCGGCCTCCTCCAGTTTCTCCAGGGCGAGCACCACGGGCGCGTTGCGCAGCAGCGAGGCCGACTGCGCCATGCGTGCGGCGAGTTCCTGCGAGAAGGCGGCGGTATCGGTGCCGGTGATTTCCAGCACGGTGAAGGTGAAGGCGCTGCCTTTCATGAGGAAGGCAGGTCGGACAGCGGGCGTGGCGTTCATCGTGCCCCTCGACTTTGAAAAAGGCGCGACTTATAGCCGGCGCCGGCAGGGCACGCAAGCCGGCACCGCGCGGACGCTGGCGGCGGCGGCGCAAAAATCGGAACGCACGCGCCGGGCGGCCACCACGCTAGCGCGTCACCCAGCCGCCGCAGAGCGGGAACACCTGGCCGACGAAGCAGTTGGCTGCCTCGCTGCAGAGATAGGCGGCGAATTGCGCGTCCTCGCGCGCGGCGACGAGGCGGCCGAGCGGCACCTCGCGCCGCAGCCGTTCCAGGAAGGCCGGGTTGGCCTGCACCTGCGGCGGAAAATACGTCGGGTTCTCCACGAAGTTCTGCGCGATGGCGTTGACCTGCACGTTGTGCGACGCCGCCTCCACGCCCACCGCCTGGATGTAGGCGAGCTGCGCGCCGCGCGCGGCGCTGTAGCTGGAGGCGCGCTTCATGCCGCGCAGCGCCGCGGCCGAGCCGATGGCCAGCACCTTGCCGGCGCGCCGCTCCAGCATCTGCGGCAGCACGGCGCGCGTGAGGCGCATGAGCGGATGCACCAGGGTCGCGAACACGTTCTCCCACTCGAGGTCGTCGACCTCGGTCACCGCCGTGGCGGGCGCGGGCAGGGCGAGGTTGGCGAGCAGCACGTCGATGCGCCCGGCGTCGCGCACGATGGCCTCGGCGGCTTCCGGTTCGCGCAGGTCGCCGGTCACCGCCAGCACTTCGGCGCCGGCCTCGGCGAAGACCTCGCGCAGCGCGGGACCCATGAAGGCGTCGGCCTGGGTGAGGAGTACCCGTTTTCCGGTGAGCGTGATCACGGTCATCTGATTGCTTCCTGCAAGAACAGGCGCGCCGCAAGAATGCGGACGGCCAAGGAAAGGAGAGGAGCGCGGCGCCGGCGCGCGCAAGCAGGAGCGCGCCGGCGCCGGCCTGGCTTAGTGCCGGCTGCTGCGGCGCCGGCCCGGGGCGATGCCGCCGCTGTCGTCGCGGCGGATGCCGCCCTCGATCTGCGTCTCGTTGCGCTGCGTGCCGCGCTGGAACTCGCGGTTGCCGAAATCCTGGCGGTTCTCGCCGCGCTGCCGGGCCTGGTCTTCGCGGCTCTGTTCGCGCGCCTTCTCTTTCGGGTCCTGGCGTTGGCTGGCCATGATGCTCCTCCTGCGGGAATGCGTGTGCGGGGAATGCGTGGTCCGGAGCCCGGCCGGGCCCCGGCTGCAGGAAGCTTAGATGAAGCAGGCCGCGGCGGCGGTCCGGAGCCGGCGGAACTTGGCGCATGAAGTGTGCTCTGTCCGGCTTCTCCTTCTCCCTTGCTCTGCTAGGATGGGCCAACCTCTTCCATTCTTTCTTTCGCCATGGAATCGCGATGAAAAACGCCAAGAAAGCCGCCTCCCCCAAGAAGACCGCAGGCGCCCGCAGGAACGGTGCAGGACTCCCCATCGACATCGGCATTTCCGAGGAACAGCGCGGCCGGATCGCCGCCGGCCTGTCCCGGCTGCTGGCCGACAGCTACACGCTCTACCTGATGACGCACAACTTCCACTGGAACGTCACCGGGCCCATGTTCAACACGCTGCACGTCATGTTCATGCAGCAGTACACCGAGCAGTGGAACGCACTCGACATGATCGCCGAGCGCATCCGCGCGCTGGGCTTCCCGGCGCCCGGCACCTACCGGGAGTTCGTCAAGCTCGCCTCCATCAAGGAGGTCGAGGGCCAGCCGAAGGCGCTCGACATGGTCCGGCACCTGGTGGCGGCGCAGGAGGCCACGGCGCGCACCGCGCGCAGCCTCTTCGACCTCGTCGGCGATGCCAACGACCAGCCCACCGCCGACCTGCTCACCCAGCGCCTCGACGTGCACGAGAAAACGGCCTGGATGCTGCGCAGCCTGCTCGAGGAGTGAGGAGCGGCGCATGAGCAAGTATTCCGGATCCCATGGCGACCAGGCCGGCCTGCCGCGCGGTCGCAGCAGCCTCGCTCCCGAAGAGGCGCGCGAAGCACAACGCCGGCGCATCGTGCGTGCCGCCATCTCCGCCTTTGCCGAACTCGGCTACGTCAACACCACCATCGCCGACATCGTCGGGCGCGCGCGCGTGGCGCGCCAGGTGTTCTACGAACTCTATCCCTCCAAGGAAGACTGCTTCCTCGACGCCGAGGCCTTCGGCCGCGCCGCCCTGTTCGGCGTGGTCTTCGCGCCCTGGGGCGTGCCGGAGGCCATCACGCCGCGCAGCGATGCCTGGATCCGTGCGCCCTGGCGCGCCTACCTGCGCACCTGCGTCGAGGAGCAGGAGTTCTCGCGTGCCTGGGCGGTGGAGTTCCCCAATGCCGGGCCGCGCACGCTGACGCTGCGCAACAGCCTCTTCGAGGAATTCGGCAAGCTGCTCAGGCAGGGGCACGAGCGTGCCCTGCAACAGGCACCGGAGTGCTGGGCGCCCGTCCCCGAGCGGCTCTACGAAGCGGCGTTCGCCGGGGGCTACGAGCTCGTCTACCGCCTCATCTGCGCGCACCGCTATGCGGAAATACCGGCCCTCGAGGACGACATCGTCGACTTCACCTGCCGGGTGCTGGGCTACCGACCGCCCGCCTGAACGCCGGTCCGCCGTGGCGGCGCCCACCCCGAAGGGCGGGCCGCAGTTCGTCTGTCATGCCGATTCCCCCGGATTACGGCTGGCATGATGGCCGCCGATTGCGCAGAATCACCCCGTCACCCCTGAATGGCTGTAGGGGTGGGGAGCCACGGGCAGGAGCCCGGACTGACCGAAAAACAAGAAAAGCCCGAGCTTGACTTAGTCATGAAGAATTTCTGTCAAGACATTCATATTCCCCTGTTCGTCCTGCAAATGCCGCAGAAGACCCTGGCCCGCTTCGGCGCCAGCCAGCAGCACTGGATCGAGTTCCTGCGCGCGCGGCTCAACATCGAGCTCAGCGAGAGCAATCTCACCGACACGCTGATCAGCCTCGACGATTTCTGCCAGGTGTTCCGGCAGACGCGCACGGCCATCGGCAAGGACCGTTTCCTTGCGGCCTACGTCGAGGACATCCGTGCCCGCCACATGGGGCCCATCGGCCTTGCCATGGAGGCGGCGCCCACCATCGACGACAGCCTCGACCTCTGGGTGCGCAACATCGGCCTGCTGATGCCGGTGGCGCGCATCACGCCGCGCGAGGACGCCACCCAGCGCACCTTCGAGCTCGAGCTCACCGAGAGCCTGGGCGACATCACGCAGACCTGGCTCGAGCTCGCGCTGCTGATGAGCGCGGCCATCATCCGCAACCTCGCCGGCGGCCAGGTGCACGCGCAGATCCGCATTGCCCACGCCGCCGACCTGCCGCCGGAGTTCTACCGCGACAACTTCGGCTTCACGCCGGTGTTCGGCCAGCCGCGCTATGCGCTGGTGTTCGAGCGCACCGAGACCGCCAAGGTCAACGACTACTACGCGCCGCTGATGTACCAGCAGGCCCTGCGCGGCATCGAGGCGTTGCGCGAGAACATCGAGAGCCAGTCCCGCGTCAGCCACCGCGTGCGCCAGTTCCTGGTGCGCGCCGCCGAGGCCGCAACCTTCCCGGCGCTGGAGGAAGTCGCCGAGCAGTTCAACATGTCGGTGCGCACCTTCACGCGGCGCCTGCAGGAAGAGGGCTCGAGCTTCCGCGACATGCGCAACCAGATCCAGATCGAGACGGCCAAGCGCCTGCTGCGCAAGTCGACGCTGCCCATCAAGGCCATCGTCGAACGTGCCGGTTTCAGCAATACCGCGGCCTTCTCGCGCGCCTTCCACCTCGCCAACGGCCAGACGCCCATGGAGTACCGCAAGGGCACGGACAACGCCAAGGGCTAGCGCGGCGGCGCATGCGCGCCATTCCTTTCTCCCGTGCTCGCCGGCCCGGCAGGCGGCCGCGGTCGCCCGGGTTGCCAAGCCCGCGCCCGCGGGCGTATGTATGGGCCGGATGCCGGCGCAGCGGCGACCATGGATCAGCCAGGCGCCGCGGCCGGAGGCACGCGGCGCTGCAACGCGGGGGAGAGGGGATGAAGCGGATTGCCCGGGCCTGTGCCCTGGCCCTGCTGGCCGGCAGCATGGCTGCCGCCGACGCCGGCCAGCGCAAGGTCGCCGGAAAGGCGAAGGCCGGGCCGGCGGCCCGCACGGCCGCACCGTCCGCGCAGGCGCAGAAGGATGCCGCCGCCGTCGCCGCGCTCAGCGGCACCGCCTGGCGCGTGACCTGCAGCCTCTGCGACCGCCAGCTTTTTTCCCCGTATTTCCTGCTCCTGCGCGCCGACATGCAGATCGGCAGCAATCTCGCCGCGCCGGTGGCCTGGGATTTCCGGACCGCGCCCGGCACCTGGCGGGTGCATAACGGCGAACTCTTCATCGAGTGGCAGCAGGGCTCGGTGCAGGCCTACACCCTGGACACCCTGGACCAGGAGCGCCTCACCGGCCTCAACCAGGACAACCAGCAGCAGGTGATGTCGAAGGTGGCGCTGCCCAGGCCCGGGCCCGGCCGCGGCGCCCCGGCCGCGCCGGCCTCCAGCCGCGAGGCGGACGCACTCCTCGAAGGCCTCTGAGCCGGGGCGGGGCAGGCGCCGGGGGGCGGGCACCGGTCCGCTGCATCGCCCGCAGTGGCGCTTGGTCGGTGCCCGTTTGCCCTCCGGCCCGGGCCTGCGCAGGATGGCGGAAAGTACGCGGCGGCGTACGCTCCAGGAAGGAACTATGAAACGGTGGCTGCAGCTCGCGGTGATCCTGCTCTGCGCCTGTGCGGGCAGCGCACGGGCCCTGGTTACGCTCGCTCCCGGCACCGCCTCCCTCCCCATCGGCAACCAGCTCAGCTACCTGCACGACGACACTGGCCGGCTCGACCTCGCCGGCGTCCTGCAGGCGCCTGCCGGCGCCTGGCAGCAGAACGACACGGCGGTATTCAACAAGGGCTACGGCGACACCACCTGGTGGCTGCGCTTCGAGATGCAGGGCGGCGCGCTGCGCGAGCCGCCGCTGCTCGAGGTCGCCTATCCCGTGCTCGACGAGGTCGAGGTCTGGCTGCTCGACGGCCGCCGCGTGCAGGCGCACTACGCCATGGGCGACAAGCAGCCCTTCGCCAGCCGCCCGGTCGCGCACCGCTTCTTCCTCGCGCCGCTGCCGCTGGTCGCGGACAAGTCCTACACCGTGGTGCTGCGCGTGCGCACCAGCAGCGCCGCGCAGGTGCCGCTCGCGCTCTGGCAGCCGGGCGCGCACCATGCCTACGACCAGCAGCGCCTGCTCGGGCAGGGCCTGTACTTCGGCTGCATGCTGGTGATCGCGCTCTACAACTTCTTCGTCTTCCTCGTCATCCGCGACCGCGCCTTCCTCTGGTACGTGCTGCACGTGGTTGCCATGCCGCTCTTCCTGGCCAGCCTGAACGGCCTGGCCTTCCAGTTCCTGTGGCCGGAGGCGACGACCTGGAACGACCAGGCCATCATCGTCATGCTCAACGCCGCGGTGTTCTTCGGCATCCTCTTCACGCGGCGCTTCCTGCAGACGCAGCGCTACCTGCCGCGCCTCGCGCCGGTGCTGGGCCTGCTCGCCGCCGCCTCGCTCGTGCTCTGTGCCGCGGCCTTCGTGTTCTCCTATGCCCTGCTCATCCGCTTCACCATCGGGGTGGGGGCGCTGACCTGCGCCACCACGTTCGCGGCCAGCGTCGTGCGCATGCGCGAGGGCGACCATGCGGCGCGGCTGTACGCGCTGGCCTGGAGCGTGATGCTGGCAGGCGGCTTCGTGCTTGCACTCACCAAGTTCCACTACCTGCCGGTCAATGTCGTCACCAGCAACGCCACCCAGGCCGGTTCGGCCCTCGGCGTGCTGCTGCTGTCCTTCGCCCTCGGCGAGCGCATCACCCAGGAGCGCAAGCTGCGCTACCACGCCCAGCAGGATGCGCTGCAGTCGGAGCGCATGCTGCGCCAGGCCCAGGAAGAAGCGCTGGAGGTGCAGCGCCATGCCAACGAGCTTCTCGAGCTGCGCGTGCACGAGCGCACCGCGGAGCTGGAGATCGCCAACTGCAAGCTGGCGGAGCTTTCTGCCACCGACCAGCTCACCGGCCTCAAGAACCGGCGCTGGCTCGACGCGCTGCTCGCCGAGGAGTTCGCGCGCTGTCACCGCTACGGCCACTCCATCGCCGTGCTGCTCTTCGACATCGACCGCTTCAAGCTCTTCAACGACACCTTCGGCCACCTCGTCGGCGACGAGTGCCTGCGCGCCGTGGCGAAAGCCGCGGCGCAGGCGGTGCGCACGCCGGTGGACCGCGTCGCGCGCTACGGCGGCGAGGAGTTCTGCGTGGTGCTGCCGGAAACCGATGTCGAGGGCGCGCATTGCGTCGCCGAGCGTATCCGCGCGGGCATCGAGGCCATGCATTTCGAGGTGGAGGGCACGCGCGTGCCGGTCACCACCAGCGTCGGCGTGGCCGCCCGCGTGCCCGGGTCCGGGGACACCGCGCAGGCCCTGCTCGCCGAGGCCGACCGCGCGCTCTATGCGGCCAAGGAGGCCGGACGCAACCGCGTGGTGTCGGCCGCCGCCGAACCCGCCTGAGTTTTCCGTGCGGGGCGGCCGCACGGTGCGGCCGCAGCGCGGGCTGGCAAGACCACAGGCTCCGGCATGCCCGCGGAGCCGGGGCCGCGCTTATACTCGGGCGCTGCCCGAAGAGATACCGGACAGGCTGTTTTCCGCGGAGGCATGATGCCGCAGCACCACGAACCCGAAGCCCCGGACACCGCCGGGACATCCGCGCCGGAAGGATGGGCACACGCGCAGGCGTTGCGCTACCTGCTCGCCATCCTGCAGGAGCTGTCGCAGGCCCGCGACATGGTCTCGCTGCAGCGCCTGGTGGCGGCGGCCGCGCGCACGCTCACCGGCTGCGACGGCGCCACCTTCGTGCTGCGCGACGGCAACTACTGCCACTACGTCGACGAGGACGCCATCAGTCCGCTCTGGAAAGGGCGGCGCTTCCCGCTTGAAACCTGCATCTCCGGCTGGGCCATGCTGCACGGCGAGACCGCCGTCATCCCCGACATCGCCGTCGATCCGCGCATCCCGCAGGAAGCCTACCGGCCCACGTTCGTGAAGAGCCTGGTAATGGTGCCGGTGCGGCCCGGCAATCCCATGGCCGCCATCGGCAACTACTGGGCGCGCGAACACCATCCGACGTCGCAGGAGATCGACCTGCTGCAGGCGCTGGCCGACAGCACCTGCATCGCGCTGGAGAACGTGCAGCTCTACGAGAGCCTGGAGCGGCGCATCGAGGAGCGCACCCGGGACCTTGCGCAGGCGCTGGCCGCCGAGCAGGCGGCGAAGCAGGAGGCCGATTGCGCCAACCGCGCCAAGAGCGATTTCCTCGCCACCATGAGCCACGAGATCCGCCAGCCGCTCGGCGGCCTCATCGGCCTGCAGGACCTGCTGCTGGAAACCCGGCTCGACGCGGAGCAGCGCCGCTTCGTGCAGCGCTCGGCGCAGTGCGCCGACATCCTGCTCGGGCTGGTCAACGGCCTGCTCGACCTGGCGCGCATCGAGGCCGGGCACATGCAGCTCGAGGCGCAGGAATTCCTGCCGCAGGACGTGCTGCGCGACGTTATCGAGTCGGTGCGGCCGGGCGCGGAGGAGAAGGGCCTGCGCCTGCTGCAGCGCAGCCGTGCCACGCCGCGCCTCGTCGGCGATGCGCAGCGGCTGCGCCAGATCCTGCTCAACCTGATCGGCAATGCCGTGAAGTTCACTGCGCAGGGCCGCGTCGCGGTCGAGTGCAGCATGCTCGCGCACGCCGGCGAGGCGGCCTGGCTGCGCATCGTGGTGAGCGACACCGGCATCGGCATGGCGCCCGACGTGCTCGAGCGGCTGTTCCAGCGCTTCAGCCAGGCCGATGTCTCGACCGCACGCTTGTACGGCGGCTCCGGCCTCGGCCTCGCCATCTGCAAGGCGCTGGTCGAGCGCATGGACGGACGCATCGGCGTCACCAGCGTGGCCGGGCGGGGCAGCACGTTCTGGGTGGAGATTCCCTTCCGCCCGTCCGGCCAGGAACACGAGAGCACGACGGCACGGCGCGACCGCCGCGCCGTGCCGGGCGCGCGCCGTCCGGCCCGCATCCTGCTCGCCGACGACAACGAGGTGAACCGTCTGGTGGCGGGGCGCATGCTCGAGCAGCTCGGCTACAGCGTCGAGATCGTCGACGATGGCGCCCAGGCCGTGGCCGCCGCCGCGCGCACGCGCTACGACCTCATCCTCCTGGATTTCAGCATGCCGGTCATGGACGGGCTCGAGGCCTGCCGCGCCATCCGTGCGCAGGAAGCCGCCGCCGGGCAACCGGCCACGCCTGTCATCGCGCTCACCGCCTCGGCCTATGCGCGCGACCGCGAGGCCTGCCTCGCCGCCGGCATGGACGATTTCCTCAGCAAGCCCGTGCACCTGCGCGAACTCGCGCTGGTGGTGGCGAAGTGGCTGCAGGCGCGCGGGCTCACCGACGCGAACTGACCCGCTCTGTAGCGTCCGCGTTGCGCGACTGTCGTGCATCGCACCGGATATTCTCCCGCGCTTTTCCTGGCGGACCGCGCCGCGCCGGCGTCGTGGTCAGCTCAGGAATTTCACCTATCCTTGATCAGACGCCCAAGGACTGACTGGAGCCTGGCTCGTCAGTGTGCTGTCGGCTTTCCGATTCCGCGCCGGATAGGAGAAGAGCACATGAAGATTCCGCGCCTGCCGCTCGCCGGCCGGCTGGTCATGGTGGGCTGCGGCAGCATCGGCCAGGCCATGCTGCCGCTGCTGTTCCGCCACTTCGACATCACGCCCGACCGGGTCGCCATCCTTGCCGCCGACGTCGACGGCAGCGAGATCGCCCGGCAGTACCAGGTCGGCTATTCGCTGCTGCCGCTGACGCCGGAGAATTTTCGCAGCGTGCTCTCGCCGCTGCTCGGGCCGGGCGATTTCCTGCTCAACCTCTCCGTCGACGTCGGCAGCGCCGACCTCGTGCAGCTCTGCGCCGAGCGTGGCGTGCTCTACCTCGACACCAGCACCGAGCCCTGGGCCGGCGGCTACACCGACCTCGCGCGCTCGCTCGACCAGCGCTCCAACCATGCCCTGCGCGAGCAGGTGCTGGCGTTGCGCCGCGAGCGCGGGAACGGTCCCACGGCGGTGATCACGCAGGGCGCGAATCCCGGCCTCGCCTCGGCCTTCGTCAAGCAGGCGCTGCTCAACCTCGCCGCCGACCTGCAACTGGACAGCGCGACACCGCGCGCGGCGGAGGACTGGGCGCGGCTCGCGCATCGCCTCGGCGTCAAGGTCATCCATGTCGCCGAGCGCGACACGCAGCTCTCGGCGCGGCGCAAGCAGCGCGACGAGTTCGTCAACACCTGGTCGGTGACGGGCTTCATCGGCGAGGGCCTGCAGCCCTCCGAGCTCGGCTGGGGCAGCCACGAGAAACACTGGCCGGCGGATGCCGAGCGCCACGCCCACGGCACGGGCGCGGCGATCTTCCTGAAGCGGCCCGGCGTCGCCACGCGGGTGCGCAGCTGGACGCCGCTGGAAGGGCCCTACCAGGGCTTCCTCATCACGCACGCGGAGTCGATCTCCATCGCCGACCACCTCGCGCTGTACGAGGGCGGCGAGCTGCGCTACCGGCCCACCGTGCACTACGCCTACTACCCCTGCGACGACGCCGTGCTCTCGCTGCACGAACTGGCCGGCCGCAACTACCGCGCGCAGGAGCGCAAGCGCATCCTGCGCGACGAGATCAGCACCGGCATGGACGAGCTCGGCGTGCTGCTCATGGGCCACGCGCGCACCGCCTACTGGTTCGGCTCGCGCCTCAGCATCGGGCAGGCGCGGCAGCTCGCGCCCTGCAACAACGCCACCAGCCTGCAGGTGGTGGCCGGCATCCTGGGCGGCATGGCCTGGGCGCTGGCGAACCCGGAAGCCGGCATCGTCGAGCCGGACGACATCGACCACGACACCGTGCTCGCGGTGGCGCGGCCCTATCTCGGCGACGTGGTCGGCGTGTACAGCGACTGGACGCCGCTGGCCGGGCGCAGCCGCCTGTACGAGGAGGGCATCGATGCCGGCGACCCCTGGCAGTTCGTGAACTTTCGCGTGACCTGAAGCGGCCACGCACGGAGCCATCGTGCTACTCGAGAAAGAACGCGGTCTCACCGAGAATTCCTACTACGAAGCCGGTGTGCGCCGGCCCGAACCGGCGCTGCCGCTGGCCGGGCGCGTCACGGCCGACGTCTGCGTGGTCGGCGGCGGCTACGCCGGGCTCTCCGCCGCGCTGGAGCTGGCCACGCACGGCTACAGCGTGGCGCTGCTGGAGGCGAAGGCCATCGGCTGGGGCGCCTCGGGGCGCAACGGCGGCCACGTCATCGTCGGCTACGCCACCGACCACGTCATGGAGGACCAGCTCACGCCGGCGCAGGCGCGCGAGGCCTGGGACATCTCCGCGG
Organism: Moraxellaceae bacterium; assembly: GCA_021156385.1. Taxonomy (GTDB): domain Bacteria; phylum Pseudomonadota; class Gammaproteobacteria; order Pseudomonadales; family Moraxellaceae; genus UBA2031. The sequence continues at coordinate 11,749 of JAJNDL010000009.1, forward strand.
AAGGCATGCGCCTGCTGCGCGAGCGCATCGCCTACCTCACGCTGGCGATCAACGCGCGCAAGGCGCATGCGCTGCAGCGCTGGGCCGAGCGCGTGCTTTCTGCCTACGAATATCCGCTGCACTGGATAAGCCCGCAGGAAATCGGCGACTGGGTGGCCAGCGAACGCTTCCATGCCGGCACCTACGACGCCGATTCCGGCCACCTGCATCCGCTCAAGTTCTGCCTCGGCCTGGCCGAGGCGGCGCGCCGCACCGGCGTGCACTTCTACGAACATTCGCCGGCACGGCACATCGAGCGCCAATACCGTGGCGCCCGAGCTCACCGGCCGCATCATGCCGGTCGGCACCTACATCGTCGCCACCGAGTCCATGGGCCCGGAGCGCGCCGCCGCGCTGATCGCGAAGCGCGCCGCCGCTTCCGACACCAACTTCGTGCTCGACTACTTCCGGCTGAGTGCCGACCACCGCCTGCTCTTCGGCTCCGGCGACAGCTACAGCGCCGCCACGCCGCGCCAGCTGGTCGGCAAGATGCAGAAGCAGATGCTGGCGGTGTTCCCGCAGCTCGCCGACCTCGGCATCGACTACGCCTGGGGCGGCTTCGTCGACGTCACCATGAACCGTGCGCCGGACTTCGGCCGCATCGGCGACAACATCTACTTCCTGCAGGGCTTCTCGGGGCACGGCCTCGCACTCACCGGCATGGCCGGCAAGCTGGTGGCCGAGGCCATCAACGGCCAGGCCGCGCGCTTCGACCTGTTCGCCCGGATCAAGCATCTGCCGTTCCCGGGCGGCGCCTGGATGCGCACGCCGGCGCTGGTGCTCGGCATGTGGTGGTTCCGCATGCGCGACCTGCTGCTCTAGGGCGCGGCGGCAGCAGGAAGGGCGCCTAACCTGAAGCGCCTGAGCCGTTTTTCACGTCCGGCACACGCGGCGGGGCGCACGGTAGTGCCGCCATAATCAAGTCAAACGAAGACGCCTCAGATTGCATCCATAAACGTCTATGGCCGCTGTGAGCCGCGGACTACGCTTATTTCGAAGTTCCGAGTTGCTGCCGAGCGTATCTATGCCCAGGCCCATCCGTGGCAATGTCTACAATCTCGATGAAGTGCGCCGCCAGAAAGATCGCGCGGCGCTGGAAGACGTCTCCCATGAAATCGAATTCGCCAGCGAAGACGTGCTGGCGCTGCTGCAGGACTGGTTCGGTCCCGAGCTCAACGAATTCGTGGTGGCCTGCACGCTGGGCAAGGTGATGCATGCCATCGGCGATGCCGCCTTCCCCGGCAGTTCCACCGCGCACCTCGCGCTGGAGTCCGTGGTCGCCGAACAGCTCGATGGCGACATCCCCAGCCTGCTCGCCATCCACGGTTTCCTCGCCGGGCGCCGCGCCACGGCGCGCACGCCGCTCATCCTGCCGCTGCCGGATGCGCTCAAGCATTACGGCCGCACCCTCGAGGCCGCCGCCTTCGCCGACCTGCCCGACTTCAAGACGCTGGCCTTCCGCAGCCGCTTCTCCACGGTGGCCGTGGTGCTCGACCTGCGCCGCGGCGAGCCGATCCTGCACCTGCGCGAGTGCCAGGGCGAGCTCGGCCACCAGGCGCTGACCGAGCTGCGTTTCCTCGCCTCGCCGGAGAAGGTGCAGGAGAGCCCGCTCTTCGAGTACTGCGACGACGACCTCGCCGCACTTGGCGACGAAGGCTATATCTGCACGGTCAGGGAGTCCTGCCTGCCCGGGCAGAAGACCGCGCGGCTCGTGGTCTTCAACCTCGTGCAGCTCTGCTTCGTGCGCGACATGACGGGCTTTCTCGCTATCCTCGCCGGACTCGGCGAGCGCAGGGATTGAGGTCTCGGAAATTCTGGCGAGGCAGACGCGCGCGCCGGCGCGGACTGGCGGATTTCCGCAAGCCGATGGCGGGGAATGCGCGCGACAGTCGCGCGGGCGGGGCGCTATAGTGCCGTCACCAGGGAGTGGTGCGGCCCGTCCGCAAGGGACGGCCCGGCAAGGATGGCACGGGGACGAGCATGGTCAATTTCCGCAAGGGCCCGGAACGGGCAGGGTTCGCGCTGGCACTGTTGTGGCTGGCGCTGCCGGCGACAGCGTTCGAATCTCTCGACGATGAAAACCTCTCCGGCGCCGTGGTCTCGCAGCCGGACGACGTCGCTTTCGGCAAGGAAACTGCCGGCGAGGACGAGAACGGCCGCGAGCCGGGCGATGCCTCCGAGCTGATCCGCGCCGGCCGCGTGGCGCCGCCCCAGCAGTTCCGCGGGGACCGCATCAATCTCACCATCCTGCGCGGCTGAGGCTCAGCCCAGCTCGCGGAAGCTGCGCAGGTACTGCATCGCCTCGGGTCCGGCCGCCACCAGCTCGGCCAGTCCGCGCCGGCGATCGAAGAAATCCACGAAACCCTCCGGACGGGCCTGGTCGCACAGGCGGCGGAAGCCCATCGACCAGTTCCCGAAGGAACGCTCCTCCACCTTGCTTTCGTCCAGCACCATGGCGCCGCCATGGCGCGGGTCGCGGGCAATCCGCCACCAGGTGGCGCGTACCGCATCCTCCGGCCCCTCCAGGAACTGCAGGAAGTCCCCGTCCCGGTAGATCAGCATGCCGGTGATGCCGGCGCGCAGGTTGTTGCGCCGGGACTGCGCGAGCAGGGCATCGAGGTCGGCCGGGCCGAATTCGCGGGTGGCGTGACTGACATAGACGAGGCTGAGCATGGCGGCTTTCTCCGGAAGACAGTTCCACCGTTGTCGGCAATCCGGCGCGGCAAGGCGATTGGACAAAGCCGGACAGGCGGGCCGCCGGCGACCGGCGTGCGCAGGCAGGCGACAGGCGACGTCCATGCCACCGCAGCGGACGCCGCCCTGGGCCTAAAGTAGGGTGGCGCGGACAGGGAGGGCGCCGCAGCACGCGGTGTGCGCACAGGAAGCAGCAGCAAGGTTTCCTCCCCGCGATCCCGGGTGCCGCCGGCCGCCTCGAGCGCTGCCGCCGGCGTCATTCCATGACCCTGTCGCCTGCAGGAGCCCCGGCGCATGTACGACTTCGCATCGAACGGGCGGCCGAGCCCGCCCCGTATCCGGTGCCAGCCTGATGGCGCGGCCCTGAAACCGCGCCGCCCGCACGGCATGCGGGTGCGGATGCCGTGCGGTGGTGCCGCATGCTGATTGCCGGCCTCGCCGCCTGGGCCGGCCTGCTGCTGTTCTTCCATGCCACCACGGGCTGGGTGCCCATCCTCGATTCCGCCAACCTGGCCTTCCACGAGGCCGGGCATCCGCTCTTCGGCCTGCTGCATGCCGGGCTCGCCGTCTACGGCGGCACGCTCATGCAGCTGCTCATGCCGGCCGCCTGCGCCTTCAAGGCCTGGCGCCAGGAGAAGCACGGCATGTTCTATTTCTGCGTGATCTGGATTGCCGAGAACCTGCTCAACATCGCGCGCTACCTGGCCGATGCGCGCGCCCACGGGCTGCCGCTGGTGGGCGGCCTCGATCCCGAGTACTCGCACGACTGGACGGAGATCCTCGCGAAGTGGGGCCTGCTCGAGCAGGAGCTGGCGCTGGCCTTCACGGTGCGCATGCTTGCCGTGGCCCTCATGGCCTGGGCGCTGTTCGCCGCCTGGCGCACGCAGCGTACGCAGTGCCTGGTGGTGGAGGACGTCTGACACGGCGCACCTGGGGACCTGTCGCGTCAGCACTCCCGGCCTGCACCTGCATGCTCCGCGCCGGAAGTTACCGGTGGAGGCGGCCGGCGCCGCATAAAAAAAGCCCGGCACTCTTGCGAGGCCGGGCTCAAGCTGCGGGCGGGCAGTCCCGCGGGTTCAACCTTTAAACATCATTCGTCGAAGGTGGCGCACTCCGCATTCGAGGGCGTGTGCTTGCAGCGCACGCGCTTGAGGATGTTCATCATGGTCGGCTCGTACACGCCCTCGCGCGTCATGTAGAGGCGCGCCTCGCGCAGCATGTTGGAATAGCGCGCCTTCTCCTCGGCGGAGAGATCCACCCAGAGGTTCTTCGGGATGTCCTTCTCGGCCATCTTCAGCACGGCGATCAGCTCGTCGATGTGCTGCAGGCCGTACTCGCGCACCTGCGCGAGGCGCAGGTCGAGGTCGGGGATCTTCGGCA